>JAJCXL010000461.1 GCA_029263435.1 Acidobacteriota bacterium
GCGCCGAAGGTGAGCGGCTTGCCGTCTTCGAGGTAGACGACGCGATCCGAGCGATGAGCTTTGTTGACGACATCGTCGAACGCACCGTCATTGAAGATCTTGCAGTTCTGGTAGATCTCCACGAAGGACGTCCCCTTGTGCTCGCAGGCACGTTGCAACACCTCGGACATGTGCTTCGGATCGCTGTCGAAGGTGCGGGCGACGAAGGTCGCTTGGCTCGCGATGGCGAAGCTGAGCGGGTTGATGGGCTGCTCGATTGAGCCCAGGGGCGATGTCTTGGTGACTTTACCTTGCTCGGAGCACGGCGAGTACTGACCTTTGGTGAGGCCGTAGATCCGGTTGTTGAACAGCAAGATGTTGACGTCGATGTTGCGCCGCATGAGGTGAAGCAGGTGGTTGCCGCCAATCGAAAGACCATCGCCGTCGCCCGTGACGACCCAGACGTTGAGATCCGGCCTCGACGCTTTGACTCCGGAGGCTATCGCCGGTGCGCGACCGTGAATCGTGTGAAATCCGTACGTTCCCATGTAGTACGGAAATCGACTCGAGCAGCCGATGCCGGAGATAAAAACGTGCTCATGCGGGGCTTTGCCGAGGCTCGCGAGGGTGCGATGCACCGCAGACAGGATCACGTAATCCCCGCAACCAGGACACCACCTCACGTCTTGGTCGGAAGCAAAGTCCTTGCGATTCCAAATCGGTACGCTGGTCGCTACACTCATGAACGGCCTCCTTCGAGTCCTTCGAGCTCAACGCGAAACGCATCTTCGAGCTCCGCGATGGTAAACGGGCGTCCTTGAACTTTGTGAAGCCCTTTGACGTCGCCTCCGAATCGCCCACGGATGAGAAGCTCGAGCTGTCCAAGGTTGAGCTCGGGTACGAGCACCCGTTCGAAGCGTTCGAGCACCGCACCCAAGTTCGAGGGAAAAGGATTCAAGTGACGCAGATGAGCGCAGCCGATCTTCTTGGACTCGGTGCGGTTCCACCGTTCGACCGCCATGCGAATGGAGCCGAAGGTAGAGCCCCAGCCGAGAACGAGTAGATCGCCCTTGTCCGCTCCGGTGACTTCGAGCGGTGGGATCTCACGGGCGACGTTCGCGATCTTCTCCGCGCGGAGGGCGACCATCTGCTCGTGATTCTCGGGCTGCATGTTGACATCGCCCGTTCCCAAGGCTTTCTCGAGGCCGCCAATCCGATGTTCGAGTCCGGGAGTCCCGAGCTTCACCCAAGGTCGGGCGAGATGCTCGTCGCGAGAGTACGGCTGAAACTCTTCGGAAGCCTCCGCGTAACGGACTTCGATCTCGGGCAAGTCTTTTTCCTCCGGGATGCGCCACGGCTCCGCACCATTCGCGAGGTAACCATCCGACAAGATAATCACCGGAGTCATGAATCGGGTCGCGAGCCGAACGGCCTCGTAACCGATATCGAAGCAATCGGTCGGCGTCGACGGCGCCAGGACGACGACGGGAGACTCTCCGTTGCGCCCGTAAAACGCTTGCAGCAAATCCGCCTGCTCCGTCTTCGTGGGCAAGCCGGTCGAAGGGCCGCCTCGCTGAACGTTGATGACGACGAGAGGTAGCTCGGTCATCACTGCAAGACCCATCATTTCGGACTTCAGGCAAATGCCGGGTCCGCTCGTCCCGGTAACGCCGATGCAACCGGAATAGGCCGCTCCGACCGCGACACCCGCACCGGCAATCTCGTCCTCGGCTTGAAACGTCATCACGCCGAACTCCTTGAGGTTAGCGAGGGCGTGTAAGATGTCGCTCGCGGGAGTGATCGGATAGCTTCCGTAAAACAGCGGCACGCCGCACTTCATCGACGCGGCCACGAGCCCGTAGGCGAGCGCTTGGTTTCCGGATACTTGGCGATACTCCCCCGGCTCCATATGGGTCGCGGCCGGAATACGTTGTACGTGGGTGAACAGCTCGACGGTATCCGCGTAGAAGTAGCCGGCCTTGAGGACACGCGTGTTGGCCTCGATGAGGATGGGCTTCTTCTTGAACTTCGCTTGCAGCCATTCGAGGGTCGGCTCGAGCGGACGATCGAACAGCCAGTAGACCATGCCGAGAGCGAAGAAGTTCTTGCATCGCTCCTTCCCCGCTTTGTTGATGCCTTCGATGGCGTCGAGCGAGCCGACGGTCAAGCTCGTGAGCCCGACTTTGACGACGCGGTACTCGCTCAAAGTCTTGTCCTCGAGCGGGTTCGTCTCCCATTTCGCGCGTTTCAGGTTCTGAGCGGTGAACTCGTCGCTGTTCACCAGGATGGTCGTGCCCGGCGCCATGTCCGGCAAGCAGACTTTGAGCGCAGCCGGATTCATCGCAACGAGCACGTCCGGACGATCGCCGGCGGTACGGATCTCGGAGCGGCCGATGTGAACTTGAAAGCCGCTGACGCCCGGCAGTGTCCCAGCGGGGGCGCGGATCTCGGAGGGGAAATCCGGAAACGTCGCGATGTCGTTTCCCATGAGAGCGCTCGTGGCCGTGAGCTGCGAACCGGTGAGCTGCATGCCGTCACCGGAATCTCCAGCGAAGCGGATCACGACCCGCTCCCTTTCCTGAATGGGTCTCGATGTGGTCGCGGTCGTCGTCACGATGTCAGCCCCCGTCCTCTTCCGTGATCTGGTGAACGTTCGGCGCCATCGCCAGCACTTCGGACGGATAACGCTCGGCCAAGTACTGGGAAAGCTGTCTCACCGTAACGATATGGGTAGGTCGCGAAGATCCATCGACGACCGGCAAGTGCCGAAAGTCGCCTTCACTCATGAGCCGCATGCACTCCGCAAGAGACGTGTCCCGTCGCACCGTTGTCGGCGCCTTGGTCATCATGGTGTCGATGGTCGTGTCGCCCTCGAGCGTCTCCCCGAGGACTTTGCGGACGTAGTCCACTTCGGTGAACAGGCCAACGACCCGGTCGTCTTCGACCACGAGGGCGGCGGCGGTACGAGTCGATCGCATCCCAGCGAGCGTTTCCGCCACCGACGTTCCGGCCGTGACGACGTGAGGGCGACGCAGATGGAGCTCGGCGACGACCGCCTGCCCGAAAAGCTCGTCGAGGTTCATGTGGGTTTTCCTTTCAGGGGAGCCGCTCGCCTCGAAGTCCGGAAACGAAAACTGCAGCCGTTTCGTCCCTGGCG
>JAJCXL010000462.1 GCA_029263435.1 Acidobacteriota bacterium
GCCGAAGCACGTGCTTGGGTGCAAGAGATCGTCGGGATGGGCGCGGACGGCATCAAGTTCTTCGGCGCGCGGCCCGACATCATCGGTGCTGCCATCGACGAGGCAAAGAACAACGACATTAGAACCACCGCCCATCATGCACAGCTCAACGTGTCCTGGCTCGACGCGGTCGACTCCGCGCGCTTGGGTCTCACCTCCATGCAGCACTGGTACGGCCTACCGGAAGCATTGTTCGAAGACCGGACCGTGCAGGACTACCCCGTCGACTACAACTACAACAATGAGCAACACCGCTTCTATCAAGCGGGAAAGCTTTGGGAGCAAGCAGCGCCCAAAGGCTCGGAGCACTACGAGAAAGTGATGAACGAGCTCCTCGAGCTCGATTTCACCCTCTCGCCCACCTTCGTCGCTTACGAGACGACGCGCGACTTCATGCGGATGCGCCGCGCGGAGTGGCACGAGGAGTACACCCTGCCGTCCTTGTGGCGCTACTACGAGCCCAATCGTGAGAAGCACGCGTCCTACTGGTTCTACTGGACCAGTGAGATCGAAGTGGCGTGGAAAAAGAACTACCAGCTGTGGATGAGCTTCGTCAACGACTACAAGAACCGAGGCGGCCGCGTCGGCGTAGGTTCGGATTCGGGCTTTTCCTACAACTTGTACGGATACGGCTTCGTGCGCGAGCTGGAGCTCTTGCGCGAGGCCGGGTTTCATCCGCTCGAGATCATCCGCGCGGCGACGCTGAAAGGCGCAGAGACCCTGGGCCTCGCCGATTCGATTGGAACCGTGGAAGTCGGAAAGATGGCCGATCTCGTGGTCGTCGACGAGAACCCTCTCGAGAACCTGAAAGTCCTCTACGGCATCGGCGCGGTGAAGCTCACCGAGCAAAACGAGGTCGTCCGGGTCGGAGGCATCAAGTACACGATCAAGGACGGGATCGTCTTCGACGCGAAAGAGCTTCTCGGTGACGTTCGGCGGATCGTCCGAGAGGCGAAGGACCGCGAGAACTTCGAGATCGTGCAGCCGGGGCTGCGCATGCCGAGCCCGAACTAGTGGACTGACCGGATGAGCTCCATACTGTGGCTGGCTCTGTTCACAGCCGTGAGCTCGTCCGGTCCGTCGAGCCAGGCGACGTATCAGGACCAGATCGAAAATGTCCGCTCGCTGATTCGAAATCAAGCGCTCGAAGAGGCGTTGGTCCTTGCGACATCGCTCGTGGACGCGGAGCCCGAACGCCCCGAGGCTTACTTCCTCGCGGGGGATCTCTACCGACACGTGTGGCGGCCGAGAGAGGCCATCGAGCTCTTCGAGCGAGGGTTGAAAGAAGATCTCGGCACCCCCGCAGATCTTCATCGCGAGATCGCGGTCACGCTCGCGGAGCTTCGCGAGTGGGACGAGGCGCTCTCTCATGTGGAGCGGGCGCTAGAGCTTTCACCCGACCACGCGCCCAGCGTCTTCACGAAAGCGATGCTTCTTTCTCAGAAAGGCACGAGAGGAGAGGCGCTGCGTCTGTATGAAGGCCTCCTCGCGCTCGATCCGGACAACGCGAGCCTCCATTTCCGAGTCGGTGAGATTCAAGAAAGCATCAACCGACTGGACGAGGCGGAAGCGTCCTACCGGCGGGCCATTCAGCTCGCGCCCGACCTCCACGGCGCTCGTTTCCGCCTGGGACAGCTATTGCTCTCCTCCGGGCGGTTCCAGCCCGCGGAACGCGAGCTCAACAAGGCGGTCCGACTCTCCGTCGACCACGCCCCGAGCCACCACGAGCTCGCCAAAGCCCTCGACGCGCTCGAGCGCCACGCGAAAGCGAAACATCACTTCGAACGAGCGCTCGAGCTCGACCCAAACTTCGGGCCAGCACACTTGAGCTACGGGAACTTCGCCAACCGAACGGGGGATCGTGAGACCGGTCGCGCTCAGCTCGAGACGTTTCAAGCACTCGAAGAGATTGAAGCCCGCATCGCGGCACTTTCGCAAGCGGTCGAGCGCGACCCGGAGAACTTTGTCGCCAAGCAGGCGCTCATCGATCATCTGCTGAAGCTCCAGCGGTTCCCGCTCGCGCTTCGCATGACGCAGCGCTTCGTCTTAGCCGACCGGAATGACGAGCGCTACCCGCTCATGATGGCGAGCATTTACGAAGCATGGGGGCGCGAAGCCGACGCCAAACGGACACTGTCTGACGCGGCTGAGCGATTTCCCGACTCCGAAGAGGTGCGCGAGCGGCGCAAGCGGGGTTCTTCGTGAAACGCCTGTCGGTCGCGGTCTTGGTATCCGTGTTAATGACTGTTGGCTGCGGCGATTCCGCGCCGACGCCCGTCGCGCCTTCACCGCCGGGCTTCGCCAATCTAACCGTCGCAATCCCTCCCGCCGATGCGACCCGAAGTAGCCAGACGGCCTTTCCTTGGGCCGCGAACTTCACCGTCAACCTCATCGAGAACGCCGGCATCAGCATCGAAGTGCATGACATCACCGTGCGTCTCGGAGACGGAGTCGTCTACGACATGACCGACATCCAGCTCGCCGCCGGCAGCACGACCGTGCCCGGAAGAAATTTGCTGGCCGTCCCTCTCGCCATCGCGTTCGACACCGCCGGGCTCAACACCATCGTCGTCGTGCGCGGCACGGACGAAGCCGGACACGCCATCGAGTCCGAGGGACGACTCGTGGTCATCCCCGCCCAGCGCCCCTAGCGGGTCAAAGAAATCGCTAGCGTCTCCGTCGCCGCAACGCCAACGGCACGAGACCGGTCCCCAGCAAAAGAAGCGTCACCGGAGCAGGGGCGGCAGCGGTCTGTGGCCGATAGAACAGGTCGTCAATGAAGGTGCTATCCAGGTCACCGCCGTTATTCCCATCCAGGATCAAATAGGAGATGCCCGCAGTGTTGATTCCGTGAAACGCGACACCACCCTCGCCTACCTGAGGAACGACGAGGGTCTCGAGCAAGTTGCCCGACGCGTCAAACGCACTCAAACGCGCAACGGTGAAGTCGTTGTCGATGATGTTCATTCCGAACGCGGAGACCGGCGACAGAAAGTCGATGCGCATATCCGAGGTGCCAAACCCAAGAAAAAGGTTTCCCGAAGCATAACGAGGAGGACTCGACGGCGTGCCGCCGCCCCCAACTGCGTCCAACACTTGGAACGGTGACTCGAAGCGTCCTGAGGCGTCTGCGGCGTCGGTCGTTTGGAAGGTGTTGGGTGAGTCCTCTGACGAGAAAACGAGGCCGGTGATCTGCGTCGTCAGGGCGCCTGTGGCAAGACCGTCGAAATTGACGAGGATGTCCCCCGGTTGGTTGAAAAACGACGCAGCGGTGATCGGCGACGCCTGGGCGGCCCGACCGCCAGCCAGCAAGAGCAGGCCGGCCGAGAACAGAATCAAGGCGATCTTGGGAATGCGGTGCATGGCGACTCCTCCTAGCGAACTTCGAAGAAAACTGTAGGGGATCTTCCTTAGTAGCCGAACCGCCGAAGGAAGATTCAATGCTGCCGGAACGTGCAAATATCAAGCCACGCCCAAAAAGCCTGTTTCAAGCGCTCTATTCTCCTTTCGTCACCGCAAGACCGTAAAGTTTTCTGACATCGTCATCGCTCGTTTCGAACCACAGGATTCGTAATATTTTTAGAGTCAATGACTTGCGGCGCTATCCGTCACGAGGAAGAGGACTGTAAGGACTCCCGACGATTCGCAGCGACCCGGCTTTGCTCTTTTGGCGGGAACTTTCCTCCTCTGCGTCGACGGGGTCGGCCGCGACGCGAACGATCTCGCGACAGTGATCGCCTCACGCCTCGACACGGTCACAGCGCCGTCGCTTGAACGCCCACTTTCAGCTGGACGACAGACCGGTTTGATACCGACGGGCGAGCGCCGGAAGCCTCGCGGGGAGATCCTCCTCGCGCCACGGCTCACCGACGGGCTCCTTCGGATGGGAGGGAAAATCCGACCCGTCGCCTCCCGCGCGATCGAACAGAGCGAAAGGAACGTTTCCAAAAGCCTCGAGCTGCGCCTGGGGAACGAGCAGGAGCTTTGCGAGCGAGTCGGGAGACTCGAGCGCCTGCTCGAAAACATCTCGTCCCTCCGAGATCAACCAGTCGCGGAAGTATAGAAAGCATTCGTCGGAGCAATCGCCATTCATGAAGTAGGCCGCACCCCAGAGCTCCCATCGATACGCGCGTCTCAGATGCTCGACGTAATGCCCGCAAAAGGAATGGAGCGCTTCGACGCTCGCGACGGATAGCTCGTTCCAAAGAGCCGACGCGCGATCGTCCTGCGCTCCGGCCCGCTCCACGATCGTCCAAAACTGCTCGACGCTCATCGCGGTCGCGACCCCTCGAGAGAGTGCGAGGGCGTCTCTGAGCGCGAGATAGACGTCGATGGCGTTGGCGCCGGCCGGAATCGGCGAGAGCGTGTCCTCTCCAGCCAGCGCGACGACCGACAAGCGGCTGCCAAAAGCGGTCGTGCTCACTGCCAGGTCGAGGCTCGAGATCTCCTCGAGTGCAATCCGCGAGGAACGCCGGCGATGCCGGATCGTCAGCGCTTCGTCGGAGATCTCGACCGCGGTGACCACCGGAGCGAACGCTCCGACCACGGCGAACACCACCGTGAGGCCCGCGATGCCGAGCCCCGCCCACTCATCCTGTGCGAACCACCCCCAGAGTCCGATCGCGGCCATCGAAGCCATCATCCCGAACAAGACGGCCCGCGGAAAAAGGGGTCGAGTGAACGTCAGGCTTTCGGCGGCGCGCTCGCGGTACGGGATGCGTGCGAGAATCCAGTCGAGCAACTCCGCCAGCCGTTCGAGCTGGTGCTCGACGCGGATCCCGGTCGGGCCATCGGCCCCCATCACTTCGAGCCGTTGCGGCAGACGGCGCTCTCGGACGCCGGTCATCCGACTCCAAGGCACCGCGAGCGCGGGCGACGCTTGTATTAGCTGCTCGCGTGACAACGTCAGCGAGTATCGCTCGAGGCGGCGCAGCAGCCACTCCGACATCACCCACAACGATCCAAACAATCCGACGCCCACGGTCGATAACGAAAGTGGAGTCTCCGGCACGCCCACCGACGCGATATAGCCTGCCGCGGCCGCGATGTAGAGATAGCCGCACGCGCGGAGGATCTGGATATAGCGCCGGCCGATCCGATATACCGGCCCTTGCGACGACGCCTGCTCCGATGCCGTCATCGCCTCTACCCGCGTTTCACCTTCGGTGCGCGGCAGGCGTAAAGCGCTCGGGCTCCAAACCCACGTCGACGTCGAAGCTCTCGATGACGTTCTCACCCGTCATCACCCCATCGGACCAATACTCCAAACGAAACGGGACCCACAATCCTGCCACCTCACGGTAGTCGCTATAGCGGTATACGATCTCGCGGGAACCCCGGTGAGTGAGGCGCGCTTCACGCAGTCGGAACGACTCGCCGTCGACGAGTGCGACCCAGACGTCCCCGTCATCCGGTCCGATACCGGGCTCGGCTCGCACTTCCAGGAGGTGTCCGCCGTCGTCCTCCATGCCCAGCGCGCGGACCCGCACTCCCGGATCCGCCCACTTGAAGGGGATCGCCCGCAGATAGAACTCACCGTGTGCCCGGTAATAGCCTTCGCCGGCGGCATCGTCGTCCGCCCGCACTTCGCCGTTCGCGAGCGCGAAGCCTCGTTCTCCGTCGTGGCCGAACACGAGCGTTTCGCCGGTCCGTTCCTTGACGAGAAGCGTTCTAACGACCCCTCCTCGACGAGACATCGACTCGACATAACGTTCACGGAGGGGTGCTCCATCTTGCGAGATCCTCCGGTGAGCGACGATGTGCCAATCGGACAAGGCGCGGTATCGGGCGAGCCCTCCGTGCGCCTCGAGCATGGCGGTCAGGAGATCCTCACCGACACCGACGCTTCCGAAGCCGAGACAACACACGCAAACGAGCACTGCCCAACGCATGCGGAACTATTCCATACCGAAGCGTGTGGTGGCCAGCTATACTCGCCTCTTCGAACGGAGGGAACCCATGCCCCGCGTGCTCGACTTCGCACTGCCTCTCATCGTTTTCTTAGGATCGACTCCGGCGTTCTCCCAAGAACAAAACGTCACTTCGCTCGAGACCGTCCTGCCGGCGCCGACCCGGGACGAAGGTGATGGCCCGTTCGAGCGTTTGATTCTTCGAGGAGCGACGCTCATCGACGGGACCGGAGCACCTCCGGTCGGACCGGTGGATGTCGTGGTCGAAGGCGATCGCATCGCTTCCATTCATAGCGTCGGCTACCCCGGTGTTCCCATCGACCCCGCGCGGAGACCGGCGGCGAACGGAGCGCGTGAGCTCGACCTCGAAGGCATGTTCCTTCTCCCGGGTTTCGTGGATATGCACGGGCATACCGGTGGCGAGCCTCAAGGCACCCCCGCCGAGTACGTGTTCAAGCTGTGGATGGGACACGGCATCACGACGGTGCGCGATCCGGGAGCGGCGAATGGCGTCGACTGGATGAAGGACCACCGCGCCAAGAGCGCGGCGAATACCATCACCGCGCCACGACTGCTCATCTATGCGTTCTTCGGCCAGGGTCAAGAGGAGTCGATCGAGACCGCGGCCGAAGCGCGCAGCTGGGTGAGAGAGATAGCAGATGCCGGCGCGGATGGGATCAAGTTCATGGGCGCGAGCCCCGAGGTCATGGAGGCGGCGCTCGACGAAGCGAAGCTCCAGAACCTGCGTACCGCCGCTCATCACTCACAGCTCAACGTCGCGTGGAACGACGTCCTCGACTCCGCGCGATGGGGCCTCACCTCGATGGAGCATTGGTATGGGCTCCCCGAAGCATTGTTTACCGATCGAAGCCTTCAGGACTACCCGCTCGACTACAACTACAACGACGAGCAGCATCGCTTCGGCGAGGCTGGGCGGCTGTGGCAGCAAGCAGCACCTCCGTTCAGCGATCACTGGAATGCGGTGATGGACGAGCTCATCGATCTCGACTTCACCCTCGTCCCGACGTTCACCATCTATGAAGCGAGCCGCGATCTCATGCGGGCTCGACGAGCGGAGTGGCATGACGACTACACCCTTCCCTCGCTGTGGCGGTTCTTCACGCCCAACCGGGAAGCCCACGGCTCCTACTGGTTCTACTGGACGACGACCGACGAGATCGAGTGGAAGAAAAACTATCGACTGTGGATGACCTTCGTCAACGAGTACAAGAATCGGGGCGGCAGGGTCGCCGCCGGCTCGGATTCGGGCTTCATCTACAAGCTCTACGGCTTCGACTACATACGTGAGCTCGAGCTCCTCCAGGAAGCCGGCTTTCATCCGCTCGAAGTGATTCGCGCGGCGACCTTGAAAGGCGCCGAAGCGCTAGGTCGCGACGATACGATCGGAAGCGTCGAAGTCGGCAAGCTCGCCGACTTCGTCGTCGTCGAAGAGAGCCCGCTCATGAACTTGAAGGTCCTCTACGGCACCAAGGCCATCAAGCTCGACGAGAACAACCGGCCGAGCCGAGTGGGCGGGGTCAAATACACTATTAAGGACGGCATCATCTATGACGCCGAAGCCCTCCTCGAGGACGTCAAGACGATCGTCGACCGCGCCAAAGCCGCCGACGCGAGCGACCAGCCTTAGCAGCCCGTGGTGAAAATGAGTCTGCATTCGACCGGCGATGCATCCCGCCTGGCTGCGTTGCTCCTCTCGTCAAATGTCTGGACATTCTCGAGCAGTCGCGGAGTCGCGCCTTGCCAGGCGGGCGCCTCGCCGGTCTCGGTGCGACGACTCACTTTCACCACGGACTGCTAGGCGGTAAACGAATGGCATTTGGAGTCCAAGCTAACGAGCCGGAGAACGGGACCGACTCGAAGAGAGCCATCGTCCCAGCGGTCACCACCGAAACCCTCGTCGCACTCGTCGTACTGATCGCGGTGTTCACGGGTTTCGCATGGAAGATGGGCCTCGCCCACATGTTCAAGACGATGATGGGTACGGCCCACGATCTAATTCTGAACACGGTGCTCTTCCTCATGGGCGTGATGATCCTCGCCGGTGCGTTTACCTCACTCATCGCAGAGCTTGGTATCGTCGGCATCGCGAACCGGGCTCTGTCTCCACTGATGAAACCTCTGTTCGGCCTTCCCGGCGCCACGTCGGTGGGCGTCGTCGCGACTTACTTGTCGGACAACCCCGCGATCATGCCCCTCGGAGTCGACAAAGGCTTTTTGAAGTACTTCAAAAGATGGCAAGTCACGACCCTCGTGAACCTCGGCACCACTTTCGGGATGGGACTTATCGTGACGACGTTCATGCTCGCGCAGTCTTCACCCACCGTCTCTCTCGGCCGAGCGGTCTTTCTCGGGAACGTCGGCGCCATGTTGGGCGGGATCGTCAGCATCCGCTTGATGGGTTTCTTCGGCCGTCGACGCTATGGGCGAGACGCAGACGTCCTCACCGAAGCGAGCGAAGGCTACGACGTGTTGCGCTTTCGCGAGGTGCGTCCGGGAAACGTGCCCCAGCGCATCTTGCAGTCGCTCTTGGACGGCGGCAAACACGGCGTCCAGATGGGCCTCGACATCATGCCCGGCGTCATCATTATCTGTACCGCCGTGATGATGCTCGCTTATGGCTCGAAGGACGGGGTGTATACCGGAGCCGCCTATGAAGGGGTCGCGTTTTTTCCCTGGCTCGGGGGAAAGCTCTCCTTCGTCATCGAGCCGCTGTTCGGATTCTCGAACCCGGAGGCGATCGCGTTTCCGGTAACGACGGTGGGCTCCGTCGGTGCTGCGCTCGCGATGGTGCCGAAGTTCCTCGAGACGGGGATTATCGGCGCGAAAGAGATCTGTGTCTTTACCGCCATAGGGATTTGCAACGCAGGCTTTTTGAGCACCCATGTCGGCATGATGGACGGGATCAAGGAACGCGGTCTGACCAACATCGCCATCGCGACTCACTTCGTCGGAGGCTTGAGCGCCGGCATCTTCGCGCACGTTCTCTTCTTGTTGGTGGGCCCATGAAGCTAGTCGCGATTACATCCGTTCTCGCATTGTTGCCAAGCCTCCTGTTCGCGCAAACCCGCCCCGAGGACCGCCGCCGGTTCTTCGATGAGAACGAAGTCACGACCGACGACCTCCGACGCATCCCGATGCCGCCTGGGCCCCGCGGTCCAGAAGGCGTCCTCGTATTGCGAGGCGGCCGCGTCTTCGACGGCACCGGCTCACCCGCTATAGCCGCGACCTTGGTCCTGGAGCGCAACCAAGTCAAGGCCGTGCTCGAGGCAGGAGTCACGGACTGGCCCGCCGACGCGCGTATCATCGATGTCAGCGGTCACACGGTGCTGCCAGGCCTGATCGATTTACACACCCATCTCGACTACACGGAGCCGAACGTTCCCATCGAGCAAGCGGTCAACCCGACCGACGCCACGCTGAGAGGCGTCGAGCGCCTTCGGTTCTTCCTCGAGAGCGGCGTCACGAGCGTCAGAGACACCGGCTCCAAATACGATGTCCCTTTTCGGCTCAAGCAGTGGGTTCGAGACAACCGCATCCCCGGACCCCGAGTCTTCGCGGCCGGCCAACTCATCACCGGAACCGGAGGACACGGAGCGGAGGGGCTCTCGCCTCGATCCCAGCTCTACGGGGCCATCCGGGAGGCGAGCGGTCCCGACGACTGGCGCGAAGCCGTTCGTGAGAATTTCAAGAACGGCGCCGATTTCATCAAGCTCTCCAGCCACTACACGCGTGAAGAGGTGGCGGCAGCGATCGACGAAGCGCACACGCTCGGACTCCGCGTGACCGTCGACGCGGAGACCTTTTACATCGGCTGGGCGGTGGAGGCCGGCGCCGACAGCATCGAGCATCCGCTCCCCCGCACCGACGAGGTCGTCGCGATGATGAGCGACCGCGGCGTCTACTCCGTCCCGACGCTCACGACGTATTCTTATATTTTCGATCTGTCCGGCGGCTATTACGGCTCAACGTCCCGCCGCTTCAGCTTTTCAAAGCAAGCGAATCTCGACGTCTTGCGCCGAATGAAGGAGGCCGGGATCAAAATGGGCATCGGCACCGATCTGGTGATGGATTGGTTCCGCTTCCTTCCGAGCTCTTACATCAGCGAGCTCGAGTGGTTCGTCGAGGCCGGCTACACGTTGCCCGAAGCGCTCGTCGCCGCCACCAAGGACAGCGCCGAGATCTTGGGTCTCGACGACAAGCTCGGAACCCTCGAGCCCGGGAAGCTCGCCGACGTGCTCGTCGTCTCCGGGAGACCCGATGAGGACTTGCGAGATCTCGCGAACGTCGAGATAGTGATCCGCGACGGCCACATCGTCATCGAAGACGGCCGGGTCTTCGTGCCCCGCCACGAGCCGGTACCCGAGCCTCCCGCGCGCGAGCGGTAGCGACACGCCCGAGCGGCGACTACTTCCGCTGTAGGTAGAATCGGTTCTCGTCGATCTTCGTCCCGCCATCGAAGAAGTTCCACGCGTTGTGCAAGCCGCCCTCCTTCGTGATCGTCATCGTCCCGCCGTGCATATGGGCATCTTTGGAGGCGTCGAGATTCGTCCCCCCCGTGAACGCGAAGGCGAGCAGCTTGTCGGTCGACGCTTTC
>JAJCXL010000463.1 GCA_029263435.1 Acidobacteriota bacterium
TGCGTCGTCACGGCGGCGTCCCTCCCTACCGCGAGACCGAAGAATATGTCGACCGGGTCATGCGCACGTACGAACGCGCGACGGTGGCGGCGGAGTGAGCCGCGTCCACCTGAAGCGCGGTTCGAAGCGTGAAGAGGGCTACGTCTTGTTCGGCATCGCCATCGGTCTCGTCATTCTCGGGATCTCGCTGACGACAGCTGTGCCGCTGTGGGAGAAAGTCGTCCAGCGTGACCGAGAGCAAGAGCTCATCTTTCGCGGCTACCAGTACATGCAGGCGGTCCAGCTTTATCAAACGAAGTTCCCGGGAGCGTTCCCACCGACCGTCGACATTCTCGTCGAGCAGAAGTTTCTTCGCCGTGCTTATAAAGACCCGTTCTCGACGACGGAAGACGGCGAGTTTCGCATCATCCGGCAAATGTCTCCAGAGCTCCAGCAAGCCGCGCTTCAGGGGCAGCGCGAAGCGGGCCGAGCCGCCGGCATTACCGATTTGAACCGCAGCCGCGCGAGGACGTCTTCCCCCGGAGCCCGCGGCGGTCAAGGTGGAGGGGGCCAAGGGGGCAGCCAGAGTCGATTCCAATCCACCCTCGGAAGAGGCGCTTCGGGCCAAGGCTTGGGAGGCATCGTGGGCGTCGCCAGCGCGGGCGAAGCCGAGACGTTCTACAAAGTCGCCGGCAAGGATACGTATCGGGATTGGCTCTTCGTCATCGGCGGACAACAGCCGGTTCCCGTGGCTCAGGTTCCGGCGAGAGGTGGGGTCGCGGCTCCGACGAGCCCGTTTCCCGGACTCCCGCCGCCGCCCGGTCTGACCGCCTATCGATTCGGACCTCAAGCGGGAGCGACCCAAACGCCGGGAGCCACACCTCCAGGGGCTCCCGGAACACCCGGAGCCGCACCGCCGGGTGTTCCCGGCGCGAATCCCGCACGGCCGCAGTTGCCGAATACCGCGCCCGGAGCTTCCCGGCCCAACCGACGCTAGCTTCAAAGCGGACAGGCTCGAAAAGGTTCGAGATGCGCATCGGCATCGACGCTCATCACCTCAACGGCAAGCACCAAGGGAGTCGGACCTACCTCCTTCAGCTGATCCGCGCGCTGAACCAAGAAAAGAATGACGGAGACGAGCTGTGGATCTACAGCTTCGAGCCCGACGCGACGCGAGCGCTCGTCGCCGGAGCCGGCGAGCACCGCCGCGTGTTCCCCCAAAGCGCCAAGCTGCGCCTTCCGATCGTCGTTCCGTTCCTAGAGATCGTGCACCGCCTGGATCTGTTCCACTCGCAATACATCGTGCCGCCGCTGTCGGCGATCCCGGAGGTCGTCACCATCCACGACGTGTTGTTCGAGACGCACCCGGATCTCTTCGAAGACGCGTTCTCGAGCCGATCCACTCACTTGATCCGCCGCTCCGCGCGGCGCGCGAAAGCGGTGCTCACCGTGTCGGAGTTCTCGAAGCAGGCCATCCTCGATAACTATGGGATTCCGGAATCCCGGATCTTCGTCACGACCAATGCGGTCGACCCCGAGCGGTTTCACGTCCTCGCTGAGCCGCCGGCAAGTCTTCGCGAACGCTACCGGCTCGAGAAGCCCTTCGTTCTCTCCGTCGGGCGTCTCGAACCACGAAAGAACCTCGAGCGTCTGATTCGAGCCTTCGCACGCGCCGAATCCGAGGTCGATCTTGTGGTCGTCGGAACTCCGGATTTTCGATATCAGCGCGTCGTGGAAGCCGCCGAGAAGCTCGACCCAGGCCGGCTCCATTTCCTCGGTCCCGTCCCGGACGACGACCTGCCCGGGCTGTACAACCTCTCGGAGGCTCTCGCCTACCCCTCGCTCGTCGAAGGGTTCGGCATGCCCGTGCTGGAGGCCATGGCCTGTGGGACGCCCGTGCTGACCACGAGGAGGGGCGCGCTCCCGGAAGTCGCCGGCGAGGCCGCTTTATACGTGGATCCGTTGGACGAAGAGTCCATCACCGACGGCCTGGACCGGATCCTGTCGGACTCCGAGCTCCGAGCGCGGCTCGTGCGAGACGGCATCGCGAGAGCGGGCGAGTTCAGGTGGGACGCAACCGCGCGGGAGACCCTAACCGCCTATCGCAGCGCACTTTGACAGGGACCCCGAGCGAGTGCTAGTTTCGTGGTAAATACGCCGGAAACGCTCGGCTAGGAGACGCTTGCCATGATTGCACGAAAACTGACTGCAGTGTTCGTTCTTTCGCTCGGGCTCGGCGCCTACCAAGCCGACGCACAAAGCTTGCGCGTCTCCCACGAGGCGGGACTCCTCGACATCCATTGTGAGAACGAGCCGTTATCGAACGTCTTCAATCGCATCGAGCAAGAAATCGGGGTGTCGCTCATCATCGAGCCCGCGGTCGAGGCGAAAATGCTCTCCGCGTCCTTCCAGGGCGTGCCCGTCGCCATGGCCGTCCAGCGCATCTTGGAAGGTACCGGGGTCGTCTACGCGGTCATGATGGACCGACGTCAATGGGGCCGGGTAGACAAGATCTTCATCGGAGCCGGTGGCGGAGGCCCCGCCCGGCAAGCACCGCCGCCGAGGCCGGTCCGTCAAGAGCCGGAAGAGGACCCTTTCGACGAGATGGAAGACGAGCTCGACCAGTTGGACGAAGTCATGGATGAGCTAGACGAGGACGGCGTACCGCCGCCACAAGACCCGACGGCGCTCACGCCTCCGACCACGAATCTTCCCGTTCCGAGCTACCTTCCGCCTCAGCAGAGCTTCCCGCGAAGCACGTTCACGCCCGGCCCGCCCAGTGCGAGTCCCGCTCAAGCGCCTGGCGGGGGAGCCTTCCCGCTCACGGACGCGTTCGGCCGACCGATACCTGCCCCGGGACAACAGCCCGACCCCGATCCCGATCCCGAACGCCGGCAGGAGTAGCCCCAGGCACGCGTGCCGAAGCCCGGCGATAAGTCGATCAACGCGTATCGGGCAAAGAGGGACTTCGCCCGAACCCCCGAGCCTCCCCCGGACGAGCCGTCATCGACAGCCATCTCGGCGGATTTCGTCGTTCATCGTCACGAAGCTCGACGTCTGCACTACGATCTTCGGCTGGAGATGGACGGTGTCTTGAAATCGTGGGCCGTTCCGAAAGGGTTCTCCTACACCCCTTCCGTCAAAAAGCTCGCCGTTCAAACCGAGGATCACCCGCTCGCTTATACCGAGTTTCACGGCGTCATTCCGAAAGGAGAATATGGCGGCGGCACGATGACCATCTGGGATCGGGGTCGCTACGAGCTCCTGAAGGTCGAAGACGGTCCCAAGGCCGTCGCCGACGGAAAGCTCGAGTTCCGCTTGATGGGAAAAAAGCTCCGCGGGGAATGGCATCTCGTGAAGACGCGATCCGAGAAGCACGAATGGATCCTGTTCAAGGCGAGAGATCGCTACGCGCGTGAAGAGGCCGACAAAGCGCCCTTTTTCGAGCTCGCCGACGCGGTTCACCAGGAGCTGGCGTCACCCCGGCCGTTCATGGAGCCGGGAGACACCGTCGACGCGTTCTCCGATCCGGATTGGCTGTTCGAAGTCGAGTTCGCCGGTAGGCGCGCCTCTCTCATCGTCGAGCCCGAGCAGGCAAGCCTCGAAGCGCAGGACGGAAGCGTCCTGCGCTTCGCATCGCTGGACAAGGTCATCGCGGAAGGCGAGACGCTACGTTGCGAGCGGGCGGTGATCGATGGAGTCCTCGTCGCTACCGACGACAAGCAGCGACCGTCGAGGCCGGAGCTAGACAAAGCCCTCGCCGGCGAGAGCGACCAGCCGATCGTGTTCTACGCGTTCGACGTCCTGTTCTTCGAGGAGTGGGACCTCACGCCGCTGCCTCTCATCGATCGCAAGCAGCTCCTCTCGACCCTGATACCGCGACTGGCTCATATCCTGTTCGTCGACCACGTCCTTGCGCGCGGCGAAGATTTTTGCGAGGTCACGAAATCCGCCGGCCTCTCGTCGGTCATCGCCAAGAGAGCCCGGAGCGTCTATCGCGACGGTGAGAGCCCGGAGTGGAGACGTATCCGGATCGATGTCGACGATACGTCACGGTCGGGGGACCTCGTCGCGACGCTCAAGAACCGACCCACGGATCGCAAGATTCAGTTCACGAATCTGGACAAGATATTCTGGCCCGAAGACGGCTACACCAAGGGAGATTTGATCCGCTACTACGAAAGCGTCGCCGACGTGATCCTTCCTTATCTGCGCGAACGACCGTCACACATGCTGCGCTATCCCGATGGGATCCATGGAAAAGCGTTCTACCAGAAGGACGCGCCCGATCACATTCCGGACTGGGTCGAGACCGAAAGCATCGCCTCTGACAGCAAAGGCGAGTCCATCCGCTACATCATCGTCAACAACCGAGACACGTTGGTGCTGCTCGCCAACCTCGCCAGCATCGACATCCACCCGTGGTTCTCGAGACGGGGCTCGCTGGACTCGCCGGATTGGGCCATTTTTGATCTCGACCCCGACGGATCACCGTTTCCGGATGTCGTCAAGATCGCGCGTACCCTCGGACGGGTCCTACGCGGGATTGGATTGAGGCCTTACTTGAAGACGTCGGGGGCCACCGGGTTGCACATCTACGTGCCCGTCAAACCCGGCTACACGTACGACCAGACCAAAGTGTTTTGTGAGGCCGTCTCGATCCACGTCGCCAAAGAGCATCGCGAGATCGCGACGGTCGAGCGCGTAGTGAGTCGGCGCCGGGGTAAGGTCTATATCGACTACCTCCAGAACCGCCGCGGCCAAACCATCGTTCCCGCCTATATCGTCCGACCCCGGCCTAAAGCTCCGGTGTCGACCCCTCTCGATTGGGACGAGCTCGATCTCGACCTCGACCCTACTCACTACACGATCCGGACCATCCACGACAGGCTCGACACGCTGGGCGACCTGTTCGATGGTGCCCTTCGCGATCCACAAGACTTGCTCCCTGCGATCGATCTGTTCCAGAAGAATTTCTTGAGCTCGTGACTTTTCTCGTCGCGCGGCCGTTCTCGTGCAGCCCATCCGTGACATAGTCTCGAGGGCATGACTGCGCGGCGTCGAACGGCAAGAGCGCGACTGGCCGGGGCTCCGTTTCTACGACGGATCCAAACGCTGCCGGAAAAGATCGACCCGACGAACTATCCGTTCGACATCCCCGTGTTTAGCCGCAGCATCGATTTGACGCTCAGCAGCAAAGTCACGTTCTTCGTCGGCGAGAACGGCAGCGGCAAATCCACTCTCCTCGAGGCCCTGGCAGAAGTGTGCGGGTTCAATCCCGAGGGTGGGAATCGCGACCATCATCGAGCGACGTTCGCCGAGCGTTCACCGCTGGCGCAAGCGCTGAGGTTGTCGTGGCAGCCCAAGGTCACGGAGGGGTTCTTCCTTCGCGCGGAGAGCTTCTACAACTTCGCCACCTACATCGAACAGGTATCAGATCTCAGAGCCTATGGCGGCAAGTCGCTTCTCGAGCAGTCCCATGGCGAATCCTTCCTGTCCTTGTTCAACCATCGATTCGAACAGGGAGTCTATATTCTGGATGAGCCTGAAGCGGCCCTCTCGCCACAGCGACAGCTCACCTTTCTCAAGGTAGTCCACGATCTCGCGACCCCTGGGCAGGCGCAGTTCCTCATCGCTAGCCACTCGCCGATCCTGCTCAGCTATCCGGGCGCCGTCTTGTTCGATCTCGACGGGGACCAGGTCCAGGAAATCGACTACCGAGACACGTCGCACTACCTTCTGACCCGAGACTTCCTCAACTCACCGCAGAGTTTTTTTAAACACCTATTCGTGGACGACGGTGAAGAGCCGCGAGACGAGAATTGAGATCACGAGCGGTCGACCTCGAGGACCCCTTAGGATTACACTGGTGGTCCGATGTCGCGCGCTGGATTCGGTCTGTGTGCCGTTCTCTTGACGAGCGGCGGCTTGGTGACGACCGCCTGCGGACCGGCTACCTACTTCGCGGTCAAAGGCTCGGATGAGATCGTGCGGAGTCAATACGACCCGCTGGGGCGCGGCCTAGAGGTGACATTGACGCCGGCGCCGCCATGGACCCTCGCGGTCGGCGAGGAACTGAGCCTCGAGCTGAAGTCCGTTCTGGGGACGGGCGAGTCCTGCCGAACGTGCAGCGTGGAGTGGGCTTCGGAGATCGAAGACATCGCCGGTGTCCGGGAGCCGGACCCTTCGTGTCGCTTGGGTCGTTGCGCCGTAGTGTCAGGGTCTTCGCCCGGCCGAACCCGAATCGAAGTGAAAGTGTGCGTCGGTATCTATGAGGACTGCAAGATAAAGCGTTTCGAGCTCGTTGTCATCCCCGACTAGAACTTCACGAATAAAACGGTGCGAGCCTCTCGTACAAGGCCAAAGTGGCACGGCAGTCGGAGAGGCAGTAACGGATGATATCGTCGAGACGGCCTTCGTCGAACGCGGAGCCGACTTCGGCGCCCGCCATCTCGATTTTCGGAGACGGGATCCCGAACACCGCGCAGAAATAGTCGAGCCCTCCCCGCCGGCGACGATCTCCGCCCTCGAGCACTTCTCGCACGTCGAAATGCGGCTGTCTCGTATCCGGCTCGGCGGGAATGACCACGCTCGGGCGAAGGCGGTGAAACGCGCTTCGCACGTTGAGGTAAGGCACGTCGAAGCGCTTTCCGTTGAACGTCACGTACAGCGCAGGCGTGTTCTCAGCGACGAACGCCCAAAAACGCGCAAGAAGCTCCGCTTCGGAGTCGTCGGAGAACACGTGCTCGGCGCCGCTCTCGGCATCGACGACGCCGATGACGACGATGCGCCCGGTGGTCGGGTCGAGCCCGAATCGCGACACGAGATCCGCGTAGCGTCTGTCGAGCTCCTCCGGCGCGGGACGATCGCGCTCGAGGCCTCGCTTCAAGTAGTCGAGCGCGCGATCGGGGACCTCCGCTTCGGCCTGGCCCACCGTTTCGATGTCTAGAACCAGCGTCTTCACGACAAGCCCGCTGCCCGCGCCATGAGCTCCGCCGGATGGTAAGCGCGGGTGCCGGTCGCGTCGGAGATCTGATGCCGGCAAGACGTGCCCGGCGCGACGACGAGGGTGTCCTCCGAGGCGTTTCGAACGGCCTTCAGAAGTCGGCGCTCCGCCATCTCGAGTGAGATGTCGAAGTGTTCTTTCTCATAGCCGAACGAGCCCGCCATTCCGCAACAGCCGGAATCCACCACCTCGACCTCGGCACCCGTCCCGCGGAGACACGACACGAGAGGCTCCATGCCGACGAGCGCTTTCAAGTGGCAATGACCGTGCACGAGCACCCGCTCCGGAGCTTTCGGATATTCGAGGATGAGTCCGGGAAGCTCCTCGAGCAGCATGCTCTTCTCAGCGACCGCGCGAGCATCCTGACCGGCGACGAGGTCCGGGTACTCGTCTCTCAACGTCAAGATGCAAGACGGCTCGAGGCCCACGATAGGGATGCCCCGTCGCGCATAGTCTCCGAGGGCGGCGACGTTGTGCTCCGCGAGCGATCGCGCACGACCGAGCATCCCTTTCGAGATCGCGGGGCGCCCGCAACAGACTTTGTTCGCGAGAGTGACTTCGAAACCGGAAGCTTCGAGTACCGCGACCGCCGCGCGGCCGATCTCGGGCTCGTGATAGTTCATGAACGTGTCGTGGAACAAGACGACTTTCTTGCCGCCCGGTTGTCGATCGCGCTCGTGGAACCAATCGACGAAGGTTTGGGACGCGAACGGTGGAAGGCTCCGGCGACGGTCGATCCCTACTACCCATTCGAGCACCGCGCGAAAGCTCTTCCGGCGAAGGGTCCAGTTGGCAATCGAAGGCAGCGCGGTTCCGATTTTTCCCGCGAGCTCGGGTCGAGAGAACATCCGGTCGCGGAGCGAGTAGGGCTTGTCTCGGTGGTACAGCGCCAGGTACTCGGACTTCAATCGCGCCATGTCCACGTTGGACGGGCATTCCGCTTTGCAGCCTTTGCATGAAATGCAAAGGTCCATCACTTCATGGAGTCGCTCGCTCGAAATATCGGCCTCCGGCAAACGCCCATCCAGCACCGCGCGAAGAGCGTTGGCCCGGCCCCGCGTCGAATGCTCCTCGTCTCGCGTCACCATGTACGAGGGGCACATGGTACCTTCGAGGTTCTTGCGACAAACGCCCGCACCGTTACAAAGCTCGATGGCGCGCGCGAAGCCGCCTTCGGTGGCGTACGGGAAGTAGGTGTCGGGCTCGTGCGCCTCATACTCGGCGCCGTAGCGTAGATTCTGGTCCATCGCCGGCGCATCGACGACCTTCCCCGGATTCATGATGCCCTTGGGATCGAAGGCCGACTTCAGCGCTTTGAACGCACCGTAGATCTCTTCTCCGAACAAGCGTTCGTTGAAGTGACTGCGAGCGAGCCCGTCTCCGTGCTCCCCGCTCATCGAGCCCCCGAAGTCGACGACGAGATCGAAGACTTCTTCCGCGATCGCCGTCATCTTCGTCACTTCCGCGCCGTCCTTTAGGTTCACGAGCGGTCGGATGTGGAGGCAGCCCGCGCCCGCGTGGGCGTAGAACGAGCCGACGGTCCCGTGGCTCGCGAGGATCGCTTCGAAAGAGCGGATGAACTCGGGGACCCGGTCCGGGGCGACGGCGGTGTCTTCCACGAAAGCGATCGGCTTGTGATCTCCCGGAAGACCCAAGAGCAACGGTAGCGCCGCTTTGCGTACTTTCCACACATTGGCCTGGGCCGCGAGGTCGAGCACGCGCACCATGGGCTTGGCCGACTCTCCGATCGAAGCCTCCAGCGCATCGAGCTTGGCTGTCACTTCACCTTCGGAGGCGCCCGCGAACTCTACGATGATGAGCGCTTTGGGCTCACCTTGGACGAACGACATCCGACGCGCATACTCGAGCGACTTGCGCGCGAGATCCATCACCATCTCGTCCACCAGCTCGACCGCGGTCGGCTCGAGCGAGAGAATCTCCGTGCCGGTCTCGAGCGCGTCGAGGAGGCCGTCGAAGTGGAGCACCGCGAGACCGACCGCGGGCGGCACCGGTACGAGCTTGAGCTTCGCTTCGATGACGGTCGCAAGAGTGCCTTCGGAGCCGACGACGAGCTTCGCGAGATTCACCCGGGAAGGATCGCCCAGCTCATCGAGGTTGTATCCGCTAACCCGGCGCGGAATCTTCGGATAGCGCTTGTCGATCTCTTCGCGGTGGTTCTTTCCAAGTGAGAGGGCCGCTCGATAGATCGCGCCTTCCAAGTCGTCACGTGCGAGCTTTTGCCGGAGCGCATCGCCTTCGATCTCGCCGAAGCGGGCGCGGGTGCCATCCGAAAGAATGGCCTCGACCTCGAGGACGTTCTCGACGGTTTTGCCGTAGACGAGAGAGCGCGCACCCGCAGAGTTGTTTCCCACCATGCCGCCGATATTCGCGCGGTTGGAGGTCGCGGTCTCCGGCCCGAAACGAAGCCCGTGAGGTTTGAGCAGATCGCCCAGGACATCGTGCACGATGCCCGGCTGCACCCTGACCGAGCGCTCGTCGAGGTCGAGCTCGACGAGCTCGCGCATGTATTTCGAAAAATCGAGAATGACGGCGTCGCCGACCGCTTGTCCGGCCAGAGACGTTCCCCCGCCTCTCGGGAGCACCGGCATGCCCTGCGCGTGAGCGAGACGCACGACCTGTTCGACGTCGCCGGCGTGCTTGGGGAGGACGACTCCTTTCGGCTCTATTTGGTAGATACTCGCATCGGTCGAGTAGAGCGTTCGCGTCATCCGGTCGAAACGCACTTCTCCGTCGATGCATTCTCGGAGCTCGTCCGCGAACGACATGGCGGCGATTCTATCATTGTGCTAACTTTCGCCACCGTGAAGCGGCCTTTCTCATCGCTCGTGACGAGCCTTCTCGCCATCCTCCTCGCGGGGCTCTCTTTGTCCTGTCGGCCCGAAGGCAACGGCAAAGTCGTCATCAGGTTGGGGCATATCGGATTTCCTGAGTCCCCGTTCGATCACGGCGCCCGAAAGTTCAAAGAGCTCCTCGAAGCTCGGTTCCCCGACCGGGTCGAAGTACGTATCTTCGGCTCCGCGCAGCTCGGCGAAGACAAAGAGATGCTCGAAGGCCTCCGACTCGGCACCTTGGAGATGCACGTCCCGTCCTCGGTGCTGCACTCGGTAGAGCCCAAGTTCGGGGTGTTCGATTTGCCGTTTCTCGTGCTCGAGCGCGAGCAGATGGCTCGGATCGCGGACGGGCCGGTCGGTGAGGAGCTCGCCGAAGCGCTTCTCGCCCACGACCTCGTGCTGCTCGGGCTCTGGGAGAACGGCTTTCGGATGATCACTAATAATGTGCGTCCGATCGTTCAGCCGGAAGATCTGAAAGGGATCAAGATCCGCACGCCCAAAGATCCCGAGCGAGTGAAGCTGTTCGAGGCCTTTGGCGCCAATCCGACCTCGATGAGCTTCGGCGAGGTGTTCTCGGCCCTCAAGCAAGGGGTGATCGACGGTCAAGAGAACCCCTTTTCACAGATCGTGCCCGCACGTTTTCATGAAGTGCAACGCTTCTTGTCCGTGTCGCGACACGTGTACTCCCCCGCCTATCCGCTCATGAGCCGCCAGTACCTGGAATCGCTCGACGAGGACCTCCAGGTAGGTATTCGAGAGGTCGCGGCCGAAGTCGGACGGTTCCACCGGGAGCTCGGCGTGCGTGAGGACGCCCGCTACCGGACGATGCTCGAGGAGCATCTCCAGATCAGCGAGATCGACCAACCAGCATTTGCCGAGCGCGCCGAACCTCTCTACGAAGAGTTCAACCGGCACTTCGGACCGGAGCTGGTCGACACCATTCGAACTTACGGCAAACAGTAGTGTCGTTGGAGCGCGTCGAGCGCGGGCTTCGCTCAGGGCTTTCCTTCGCGGTCGCCGTCATCCTCAGCGCGCTCGCCGCCATCTGCTTCATCGAGGTGCTCCGGCGGCCGTTCGGTGGCAGCTTCGTCTGGTATGACGAGTTCGTGGGCTATCTGCTCGTCTGGCTCACCTTCTTGGGCGCGGCGCTCGCACGCTCGCAACATGCGCATATCGGGGTCGGCAACATCCTGGAAGCGGTATCGCCCGCCGCTCGCCGAGGGCTCGAGCTCGCCACCCACGGACTGATGGTGTTCGTGCACGTCGTGCTGCTCGTCTACGGGTACCAGCTGATGTCGCGATTTTTGTCGGAGCGCGCGATCACGCTCGACGTCCCCATCGGGCTCGTCTACTCCATCATTCCCCTCTCCGCGGCGTTGATGCTGGTCATCGAAGCGATTCAGATCGCTCGTTGGTTCGGCGAGGCGAGGGCCTAGATGGAGCTGCTGCTCGTCCCGCTGATCTTAGGACTCATCGCCGTGGGCCTTCCTATCGGCTATGCCCTCATCGCGTCGGGGATCGTCGTGATCGCGCT
>JAJCXL010000464.1 GCA_029263435.1 Acidobacteriota bacterium
GTCGAGAGCAAGATGGCCTCGGCCAGGGTCGTCTCGCTATGGGTGCGCTCCAAGACGTCTTTGATCTCCGGCTCAGTGAACGCCACTTGTTCGCGCACCTCGATGGGCGCGGTGCGGTGGTTCATGCCGACGACGATCAGATCCATCTCAGACGAACTCGTGAAAACGGGTGAGGACGAGGTTGACGAAAACGAGCGAGAACAAAATGACGACGAAGCCCGCAATAGAGGTGAAGGCGACCCGCTTCGGGGTCCAACCCCACCATCGGCTCGCGCCGACACACGCGCCGTAGATGAGCCACGCCGCGAAGGTGATCATGAGCTTGGGGTCCCAGCTCCAATAAGTGCCGTAGACCTGCACCAAGAGCGCCAGTCCTCCGACCATGGCGATGGTGAGAAAAACCAATCCGAGCGTGGCCGTGCCATAGGTGAAACGGGCCATGATCTCCAGAGACGGCAAGCGTTTATAGATGAGACCGAATCGGTGTTTCTTGATGTCGTAAAACAACATCAAGTACAAGACGCCGTAGACGGCCGAGATCGCCATCCCGGAATAGCCGAACAGCGCGGTCGAAACGTGAAGCATGAATGCGGGCTGCCACAACAGCTCGCTGAAGCTCTCCGGTGCCACCACGAAGGCAGAGGCGACGAGCTGGAACGGGAAGACGATGCCGAGGATGAAGAACCCGGTGGTGAGGACTCCGATACGGGCCTCGATCAACAGATAGAGCACAGTGACCGAAAAAGCGATCACCGAAGCCGCTTCGAACACGGTCGCGAAGGGAAAATGTTGATAGACGGTCGTACGCAAAATGAGATAGATCGCATGCGTCGCGACGGTGAGGTGGAGAAGGTGCTTGGCGCTTCTTCGCGCGAACGGGTCATCGCGGAAGAACAGCAAAGCGTAGTCCGCCCACAAAAAGGCATAGAGAGTCGGTAGTAGGATGTTGAGGGTCCGGATGGCGATGTCCATGTTGATACGCGGAAAACTGTCCGCAACTATAGCAATACCCACGCCTGTTTGGGTGCACGTCGCGCCGTCGGGTGTAAGATGCGGAGCGGTTTGTGGCTTTTGAGAAGGAAGTAGGAGAACCGGCATGAGAAGCGGCCTTTTCTTCTGCGTTCTCGGTTTGTCCTGGGGGGGGATCGGGGGGTGTCTGTCGCCTCCCGACGCTGACGATGGCGTGCTGCGGGTGGCCATCGATCGAGAGCCGTTGACGTGGAATCGTCTCCTCGCCGACGAGCTGATGACACACATCGTCACCGAACAGCTTCACGCGCCGCTCATCCGACTCAATCCCGAGACTCAAGAAATGGAGCCCGCGCTGGCGGAGTCGTGGACCTTCAACGACGACGGCGACGGCTCGGTGCTCGAGTTTCGACTTAGGGAAGGAGTTCGGTTCTCCGATGGAGCGCCGTTCTCCGCCGCTGACGTGTCGTTCACCTTCGACGTCCTCGCCGACCCTCGCGCGGGAAGCCCGCTGACGGATTCGGCACGGATTGACGGAGAGGTCCTGTCGCCCGAGGTGGTGGACCCGCTCACGGTCCGGTTCCACTTGCCGCGACGCACCGCGACGGTAGAGCGCGTGTTCGACGGCATTCGCATCCTCCCCAAGCACAAGTTGGCCGAGAGCTCGAGCGCGGGTACCGTCGCCGCGGATACGGCCCTCGGGGTGGCATCAGAGGATGTGGTGGGCCTCGGTCCGTTCCGCCTGAAGGAGCACGTCTCCGGCCAACGGATCGAGCTCGAGCGCAACCCGCACTACTATCGGGCCTCACAAGGCTATCCGCGCCTGCAGGCGATCGTTTTTCATGTGGTTTCCGATCCGAACGCGCAGCGGCTCCGGTTACAGGCAGGGGAGATCGACGTACTCGCCCGAACGACGAGCGACACTTTCGTCGCGCTCCGGCGCGAGCTGGACGCGTCCATCGACGCCGAGCCCGACATCGTCATCGAAGATTTGGGACCGAGCCTGTTGTCCGAGCGTCTTTGGTTCAATCTCAATCCGGAGAGTCCCATCGAGTCTCGCAAGAAGGAATGGTTTGCCGACATCCGGTTCCGGCGGGCCGTGTCACTGGCTATCGACCGGACGGAGATGGCGCGGATCGTTTTCGAGTCGCTGGCCTCGCCGGCGGAAGGTGCGGTCTCGGTCGGTAACACGTTCTGGCAAGACCGCGAGCTCATGCCGCTCGAGCATGACATCGCCCGGGCGCGAGCGCTGCTGGGCGAAGCGGGGTTCACGCTGAGGGAGGACGCGCTTTTCGACAGCCACGGAAACCGGGTGCGGTTCTCTGTGTCCACGACGGCGTGAAACCCACAGCGTCTACGCGAAGTGGCTTTCATCCAGGAAGACCTGGCGAGACTCGGAATCGAGGTGGTCGCCGCTCCCATCGAAGGGGGAGCCTTCATCGCGCGAGTCACCCGGAGCTTCGACTACGACGCGGGGTTGCTAGGGTTCACGCTCACCGACCCGGATCCGAACTCCGAGATGGCCTTGTGGATGAGCAGTGGCCCCCTGCACCTCTGGTATCCCGCCCAGGACCGACCGGCCACGCGATGGGAGGCCCGGATCGACGAGATCATGGGGGCGCAGGCGGGCGAAACGGATCAGGCCCGACGCTGGGCGATGTACCAAGAGCTTCAGCAAATCGTCGCCGAGCATTTGCCAATCCTCGACCTCGTCGTCCCGCACGCTCTGGCTGCCTATCGTCGCGATGTGCAACACCTGAGGCCGACGCCGTTTGGGCATGTGTTGTGGAATGCTGATGCCATCGACGTGGTCCGTAGGGAAAAGACCCCCAGATGACTGTTTCGCGTGATGCACGTCACTGAATTGGAGCCTCCGAAACGCTATCGTGCCCGAGTCGAAGGAACACGTTTTCGCGGGGGAAGAGGAGTTGAGCTTTAGCAAGACTTCGAGGTAGTGCCTCGCGGAGTGGTGTCACCGTTTGGCTTAATCATTTTAGTTATTCTGAATTCCCGCCCTCCGTTCGGGTCACGAAGCGAGCTCTTCGCTTTTAGCTCACTCGTCCCCTTTCCCTCAAGAACATTGCGTTCCATTTCGCAGTAGCGGTCTGTCCAGCGGCCGCACTCGAACGCCTCGCCGGAGAAAGGAGGTGCCAAATGAGAGGCATTCTATGGGTGTGAAGTTTCCAATATGTATATTTATTGATTCTCATATAGTTAATTCAACACATCGTTCATTCATTTATTAGGAGTCAGTCATGGAAAATACTCAAGAAGAAATGCAAGAAGTCCTGGAACTCATCGTCGAAGAGCTCGAAGAGATCTCTGCTCCTGGGCTCGTCGTCGTACTTTGAGTTAAGTCGTTTTTCTGTTCTGTGAAATTTTATTCTCCCCCGCCAAGATCCGCTTCAGGGGGCCACTGGGGAGCGGCCTCCTGAACCTACCGGAATAATACCGAGCGACTCCACTCGGATGTTGACCGACCTGGGCCACTGTGGTAGTTTTTTCAACCGAAGGTAGACATCTATAAAGGCACCGGGGGATCGACAGGTCGCTTTTTTTTAAGCAATATTTTCTACTTTGTAATTTGAATGGCAGGCGCCGCCTGCTTCCGTTACCCGGAGTCGCAATTGGACCTACGCCAGGGACCCATCGGGGTTCGTGCCTTCGCCTACACCATCATCTTGGCCGGTGCCGTGGCTCTGGTCTGGGCGATCGTGGCCGTTGGCGATTTGCTCTCGTCGCTCCCGACGGCAGAGGTCCTCACCCTTACGGCGGTTGTCGTCGTCGCGTGCTCGAGCGCACGCTGGGTCGTCAAGGTTCCCCGGACGGACAACTACATGGCGGTCGCCGACTCGCTGATGCTCGGCGTGACCATGATCTACGGCCTCGCTGCCGGTGTGCTCGCGAACGGCCTGTTTTATCTGGTGAGCTACTGGTTCGCCACTCGCAAGGAGACGGTGGACGGCCGCGTTCCGGCCTGGAACGACCTCCAGGCAGCGTTCAACATGGGCGCCGGTGCGGTCTATGCCGTCTGCTTCGGGGCCGTCTTTTTCGCCTTCGTGCCAGAAGGCGAAGTCGGTGCGAATCAGCTCATCCTCCCGACGTTCATGATGGCGGTGACCTATTTCCTCGTGAACAGCCTCTCGACTGGCGCCGTTCAAACGCTCGCGGGCCGCGGCAGCCTGGTCCGGCTGTGGCTGCGCAACTTGCCGTTGGTTCCTCTCTATTTCTTCGCCTCCGCGGGCGGTGCCGGGCTCATCTATCTTCTGTACACGGTCGCGGGGCCGTCGTCCTTTCTGCTCGCGCTTCCGATTCTCGTCGTCGCCTACTACGCCCACCTCTTTTTCCATGAAAAGTTCGAGCAACTCTCCCGAGTCCATGAGCAAACGCTCGAGGCGTTCGCCTTTTGCGTCGACGCCATGGAGCTTCACACGGACTTCAAGCATCACACCCATACGCACATCCAGCGCACTCGGGTTCTCACTCTAGGGCTCGCCCGCGCAATCGGCGTCGACGAGCGCACTTACATCGGCTTGGGATACGCCTCGGTGCTCCACGATGTGGGTAAGATCTCCATCCCCTCCTACATCCTGCACAAGCCGACACGCTTGACCGAGCGTGAGTTCCAAAAAATGAGCACGCATCCCGCGGTTGGTGCGCAAATCCTGGCTTCCATAGAGTTCCCGTTCCCCGTCGTGGATATCGTGAGACACCATCATGAGAACTGGGACGGCTCCGGCTACCCGGACGGGCTAGAGGGAGACGCGATCCCTCTCGGCTCGCGCATTCTGGCAGTGGCGGATTGTTTCGAGGCTCTGACGGCAAGGCGCGTCTACCGGGAATCTCTCGATCGGACCACCGCTCTCGAGATCATGGAACAAGAGCGGGCCCGGTTCGACCCCTTCGTCTATGAGACGTTTCTCGCTTCGATAGATGTCTTGGAGCAGGAGCTCCGATCGCTCGAGCTTCGCTCGCTCGCCGACCCGAAAGAACATCGTGACGGCCGCCGGGCGCCTGACATCGTGGGGGCGCCGAAGTCTTCCACGCTCAGTAGCTCCATCTCCGAACCGCAGCAAGAAATATTTACCCTGTTCGAGATTCTCCAAAATATTGGAACCTCGCTATCGCGGACGGATACCTTGACGATCCTCGCTTCGAAGCTGGAGAAGATCGTGCCGTTCACGACGCTCGTGATCTACTTGACCGAAGAGGGAACCGAGGAGCTCAAACCGGCCCACATTGCGGGCGAGAACAAAGAAGCCTTCGCCACTCTCTCCATCGATCTGGGTACCCGTCTCTCGGGTTGGGTCGCGGTCAACGATCGGTTTCTCTACAACGTCCATCCGGGACCGGACACCATGGCGCTACCGGTGGATATCAAGAGCCAATATCGCAACGCCTTGATCGCCCCGCTCGTCCATGAGGATCGTCCATTGGGAGCGCTCGCGCTCTATGTCGCGGGCGACGAGCGCTACACCGATAACCATATCCGCCTCATGGAGATCGTCTCCAACCGGGCCTCCATCGCTTTGTTCAACGCGACCCGGTTTGAAGAGACGCAGGAGGACGCGTTCACGGATCGTCTGACGGGCCTGCCGAACTCGCGATTCTTGTACATCTTCTTCGAGCAGACGCTTTCCGAAGCAAAGCGATACGGTGAGCCGCTCACGCTCATCGAGGTCGATCTGGATGACTTCAAGGGGGTCAACGATCGCTATGGGCATCACGCCGGCGACCGATTTCTCAAGGAAGTCGGAAGAATTCTCAAAGACCACATGAGAGACTCGGACGTCTTGGTGCGTTACGCAGGCGACGAGTTCATCGCTATTCTTCCAAAAACGGATTACGAACAGGCTCGGCAATTTTCTTACCGGCTTCAAGACGCGGTGGACACGACGAATCTCGATGTCGGCATCGGCACGATGCTCACGGTTGGCGTTTCACTCGGCCTGGCGTCTTATCCTTCCGCCGGGCAGGATCTGGAGTCTCTGTTGATGGCGGCCGACAAGAACATGTACGAAGACAAAGCTCGACGCAAAGGCCGAAAACGAGATTCGCAGGCGACGGATAGCTACCAGCCGAGCTTGTTCGAGTCGGAAGGCATCCAGAACCAGCGCGGGCCCACTTGACGCCCCCGCGCGACGACGAATGCCGTGACGCGCAGCGGAGGGTTCGTTCTCAGCCCGTGGCGGGCTTTTTGAGCTGGGCCGCGATCTCATCGCGTTTCTGAGCGTCTTCCGAGCGAGGCTCGAAACATCGTCGACACCGTGCCTCGTAGGCACCGGCGCCCCCGACGACCACCCGATCCTTCGACGCCACCAGTCGCTGGGTTTGATTGGCCGGGCTTCCGCACCTCATGCAGATGGCAAGGGTTTTCGTGATGTACTCGGCTACCGCGAGCAATTGGGGCATCGGCTCGAACGGATTTCCCATGAAATCGGTATCGAGACCGGCGATGATGACCCGCTTGCCCATGTTCGCCATTTGGTTGCAAACGGCGACCAGGGTGATGTCGAAGAATTGGCCTTCATCGATGCCCACGACCTCGGTGCGGTCATCCAATTTGTCCAAGATCTCCGAAGCGTTCTCGACCAAATCGGCGTCGATTCGCATGTCGCTATGGGACACGATGTGCTCGCGACTATAGCGCTT
>JAJCXL010000465.1 GCA_029263435.1 Acidobacteriota bacterium
TTCCCGTGCTGTACTTGGAGGAGCGGCTCGTCGTCAAGCACGGGGGGCACGACGATCAGCTTTCGAACAAATTTCCCGCGATGGATCGGTTTCGCATTCAGGCGCTCCGAGACATCTTGTCCTCCGGTAGTTTGAGCGAGGTCGAGTCCGACGCGGCTCGGAGAACGCTTCGTCAAAAGGTCGCGATCTACGCGGCCGGAGCTCGCAAGCGAGGAAAGCACGCGGAAGCGGACGCCATCGAGTCGAGCTATCCGTCGTGACCCGATTCGTGGTCGCGTTGCGGGCCGAAGCCACGCCCCTGATCCAGCACTACCGCATGCTCCCGGAAGAGGACTCGGGCCGCGCGTTTCCCATCTATCGGTCGCAACGGCAAACCCTCGTCATCGCCGGGGTGGGAAAGATCCGTGCCGCGGCGGCCACCGCCGTTCTCGCGTCCAAGCTCCCGTCGAACGCCTCGGACGCATGGATCAATATCGGTATTGCCGGTCATCGCGATCGGCCGCTCGGGGAGCTCGTCGTCGCCCACACCGTGACGGACCACGCGAGCGGCAAGCGCTACTTTCCTCCGCGACTCGGCGCTTTCGATTTGACCTCCACTGCCATCCGAACGGTCGATCGTCCTGAGACGGAGTTCGAGGCGGACGATGTGTACGAGATGGAAGCATCGGGCTTCGTGGAGACCGCGTTGCGCTTCGCCACGGGAGAGCTCGTGCAGTGCCTCAAGATCGTGAGCGACAACCGTTCGTCGGGTACCGCGACGATCACGAGGGAGAGCATCCACGATCTCGTCGTCGAGCACCTTGGAGCGGTCGATGCCCTCTCTAATCATCTGGAGCAGATGGTGAAGGAGGCTCCGGCGACGCGCTTGGTCGACGCGTCTGTTGCCGAAGTCATCGTCGGCGCGCGCCATTTCACGACGAGCCAGAAACGTCGTCTAGCCACGTTGCTGCTCCGCCTCCAGGCATTCGATCCGACGCCCGATACGAGCGGGTGCGACCAGAAGTCCGCGGCCGAGCTTCTCCAATGTCTCGAGAACCGAGTGCACGAGCTAGCCCTAAAACAGCAAGGCTACGCATGACGCCCGAGCTCCTCGCGGCATCCGCCGTCGTCATGTTCGCATCTACCGTCCAAGGCGCGGTCGGTTTCGGTCTAGGCATGCTGGCCGCACCGCTTCTCGCACTCATCGATCCGGCTCTCGTGCCGGTGCCTCTCCTGGCCTCGGCACTCGCCTTGACGCTCTTGATGGCCTATCGGGAGCGTCAAGCGCTCGCATTTCACGAGATCGGCTGGGCCCTGCTCGGCCGGATTCCAGGCACGTTCGCGGGTGCCGGCGCGATGCTCATCGCCTCCGAGCGCGTGGTCTCGCTCCTCGTCGGCATCGTCGTGTTCGTCGCGGTGGGTCTCATCGGCTCCGGCGCGGCGTTGCCGCGCAATCGATCGACGCTTCTCGGCGCGGGCGTCATGTCCGGATTCATGAGCACCACCACTTCGATTGGCGGGCCGCCCGTCGCGGCGCTCTATCACGACGCGAGAGGGACAGAGCTTCGAGCCGCGATGTCCGGCTTCTTCGCCGTCGGCCTGGTGATGTCTCTGAGCGCTCTCGCGATCGTGGGCCGGGTCAGAGCCGAGGACTTGCACGCGACGTTGTGGCTCGTGCCCGGGGCGATCTTGGGCTTCACCGTCTCCAGCTACATCATTCCGTATCTCGATCGCGGCTACACCCAAAAGGCCGTGCTCATCATTTCCGCGCTCGCGGGCGTATCGGTCATCTATCGAGCCGTGTCAGGCAACGGGTGACATGCGCATCGAAACGATCTACATCGAAGAGGCCGTGCGCGCGCACCCACGCACCGAGCGGATCCTTTCCGGCCTCGACCATGCGGTGCGAGTACCCATCGAGCGCTACGGCGAGGTGTTCAATCGCGCGCAGCAGAGCTTTCGACTTCAGAAGAAAAGCCCGTCCCTGATCCTGGCGCAAAAGCATGAGAACCTCGTCCTGCCGGCCCCTGTCGGCTACGGCATCGGAAGCTCCCACAATTACTACTTCTCTCACGTTCTCAACTGTCTCTACGACTGCCGGTACTGTTTCCTTCAAGGCATGTATCGCTCCGCGCACTACGTCGTCTTCGTCAATTACGAGCAGATGCAACGAGCGATGCTCGAGGCGGTCGAGGCCCACCCGGGCGAAGACGTCTATTTTTTCTCCGGCTACGATGGCGACAGCCTCGTGCTCGATGCGATCACGGGATTCGTCGACGCCTTCATACCGTTCGCGTCACAGCATCCTCGTATGATCCTGGAGCTTCGCACGAAGTCGGCCGCGATCCGTCCTCTGCTCGAGCACGACCCTCCGGAGAACGTCGTCGTCGCGTTCAGCTTCACGCCCGAAGCGGCGCGGCTTGCATACGAGCACGGCGTCCCACCAAACGCGGTGCGGATCGAAGCCATGAAACGTCTCGCCGACGCTGGCTATCGTCTCGGCTTACGTTTCGATCCTCTGCTCTACGCGAAAGACTACCGGGATCACTATCGCGGCTTGTTCGAGTCGGTGTTCTCCGAGATAGACGTCTCACGGCTTCACTCCGTGAGCTATGGGCCGTTTCGTACCCCGCGCGACTACTTCCAGCGAATGCGCAAGCTCTACCCGGAGGAGAAGCTGTTTGCCGGGCTCCCCCAAGAGGGGTCGATGGTCTCCTATCCGGAGGACATCGAGCGAGAGATGCGAGAGTTCTGCGAGGCCGAGCTCGCGCGCTTCGTCCCGCCCGAGCGGTTCTTCCCGTGTCGCGCTTGAACCGATCAGCGCCCTTGAAACCAAAACGGCACCCGCACTTTGAAGGGCACGGGGCTTTCTTTCCAAACGAGGGGCTGGAATCGGAGCGCAGCGAGCGCGTCGAGCACCTCGAGGTCACGGTCCGGGTCCAAGCCGTCAACGATTCTCATGTTGGTCGGGCAGCCGGTTGCCTCGATCGTCATCGACGTCATGACGAAAGCCCATGAGCCCGCCCCGATCCCCTCGACAATTCCGACATTACCGCCGATCGGCCGCCTCACCTTCGGTAATCGCGCGGGAACCCCTGAAGCTCTGATGTCGCGCCATTCGCGAGAGTACGCACCGGTGGCGGCGCTCGAGCACTCGAGAAAATCGTCGGAGAACAGCAGGAAAAGGATTTCCCAATTCGCCGACGCCTCCAAATCACCCGGAGCGATCACGTAGTTCGAAAAGAGCGCCCGAACGGCCTGGTCGCAACCGTCCGAAGCTGTGCCTGGCACCGCCGGGAGCGCGATCCGAATCGGGCGTCCATCCACCGAGAAGTTGGCCTCGGCTTGCGCGGGCGGGCGATCGCGGAAAACGCAACTGGTGACACGCAGAACGTCCGCCACTAGCTCCGCGGGGTAGCCACCGACCGTCGACCAGAGGGGCGTCGTCCTGCTCGCGGCTCTCGCAAGCGGAGTCGCCGCCGCCAAAGGAGTACGAGCTCGGTCTCGGCTCGCCAGCCACTCGTCGAGACCCTCCTCGTCGCCGAGAAGGTAGGAGCTCCACGCTCGGCGCTCATCTCGCGTCATCCACTCGAGCAAGACCCGGTTCGAAGAGAGAAGAGGGGTCGGCCGGTGCTCTCGTCGGCGACGCATCCATTCGACATTCTCGACGGGTGGAGCCCCGCGTTGGCGCGCGATGAGCTCGAGGAGAAACGACTCCTCAACGCTTTCGATGAGGCTCGCCGCGCGTGCCGCGATCCTTTCCACGACCGCGGCCTCCACCACGCTCGGCAACGGACGAGACTGTGAAAGTCCGAATACGAGGAAGGCCAGGGTCTCGATGCGAATCGCTGGTTCCGTGGCCCCGACGGAGAAGGTGAGCAGCCCCTCATCCACGCGCTCGGATCGTTCCCGAGCCACCAATAGATAGGCACGCCACATCTCGACATCCACGTCTCTGAGCGCGCGCGGCGCAAAGAGCGCCAAGCTCTCGAAGCTCGCGCGAGAGCAAAGATTGAGGAACGACGTCAGCACATCGAACGATGGAATGCTTCGTAGCCTCGCGAGGTGGCGGAGCGCGCGCTCGCGCTCGACCGCCGCGAGCTGCATCGCGACGACCGACGCGATCTCGAGACGCTCGGCAGCGTCCAACGCGAGCTCGACCCGGTCGGCTCCGCCGAGCGTGAGGACGGCACGAGACAGCTCCCGCGCAGCGTCACGGCTCGTCTCCAGCTTCAGCGCGTGCTCGAGCTCATCCGCCAGCGCCTTCGAGCCGGAGGCAAGGAGGACGCGCGCCGCGGCTGCGCGGACCGGGGCACGGGGATCGAGGAGCGCTTCGGACAGGCGTTCGATCGCGCGTGGATCTTCTGTGTGCTCGACGAGCAAAGCGATCGCACCCGGAGACACAGGCTCGAGAAGAAGCGGGTCCAGCTCGTCCGGAGCTCGAGCCCAGAGCGCCGCGGTAGATAGCAGCGCCATCAAGCACCAACGGACGCACCGGACCGGCGTAGCCCAGCTCGCATGACACCCAGACCGCTCCATGACTCTTCTTGCCTGACGGACATTCTATTGTCTCACGGACGAGACGGCCTCAAATATCGAGCCCGGCCGAGCCCGTGGCCTAAGTGTCCATTCCCACGACGGAGAAACGTTCGGAATCGTACAGTTTCTTTACGCGCACATCTTGCGTACTCGCCATTTAAGCATTTAATTTCAATACTTTGCGGTGATCACCTAGATGGCACGGCAAATGCAATAGATTTCATTGAGCGTTGTTATGAGCGAGCGAAGAGCTACTTTCATCCCGGTCGGGATCGTTTGGATCTTGCTCGCAGCGGCATCCTCGTTCGCCGAGCCCGCTCTCTTCCAAGCCGATCTCATTTGTCCGGACTGTCCATCCTCATCGGCAACGCTGACGACGACGGAGGTCGCCTACCTCGTCGTCAGCACCATCGTCGAGCGAGGGGTGTCTTTTCTTCTGATCGGCGCGACCGCGGCAGTCGGCCTTCCGTGGCTCGTCGCCGGCATCGCCATCGCGATCATTTACTTCCCGCGGTGGCTCAAGGTCTCGTAGTCACTCTCGATAACCGGTCGTAGACGTTTTCTTTCCAGTAGGGCGAGCGAATGTGCTCGACGAGCTCGACCCGATAAGTCGGCGCGTCGATGAGCAATAACGGTCGATCCTCACCCGTACCACGCCAATACGTTTCCTTCAGGCTTCCGGCCCGACTGACGATGGATCGATACTCCCCTCCGTAGACGAGATCGATCCGCTCGGCATCGAACCGGCCGGCTCGGATCTCCAGAGAGTCGATGCCAGAGGCGGTTGCCGTCACATCCACGACCGAGCCGTCTTCTTCGAGCAAGAAGAAGCGGTGGCTCTTCTGTTCAGAGAAATCGAGCGACCGGACGAGCAGCGGGATGAGCGTCTTGGGGTAAGCGCCGGCTCGTACATCGAAGCTTGCCTCGGCGTTTCCGTAGTCATCGCTGCGCATCAAGAACTCTGCCTTACGACCGTCCGAGGCAAACGA
>JAJCXL010000466.1 GCA_029263435.1 Acidobacteriota bacterium
AACTATCTTAGCGAGCGTGGGAGACTCGCGCAAAAAGTGCGAGGCGGGGGGTGGTGGTGGTCCTCGTTGTGACGAGGCGCAGCTAGTCGCGGTTTTGTTGAGCTTGGACTTGATCTCGACCGCGGCGGAGGAGCGGAGCTCTCGGCGGTTCAGGCCCGACGAGTCCCACGTGGGAGGACGTCACCTCTCTTCGGCGGCCGGCCTACCCGCGAAACGCGGGCGGCCGGACTCGCCTCGAGACTATTCGAGAAAAGACGTGGCGCCGGGGATCGGGCAGGCGATCTGGGCTCCGGTGTTGTCGACGTAGAGAGCGCCGGTGGCGGATCCGGAGAAAGCACGAACGCCGGTCAGTCCGAGATTCGACGGCGAGGCGTCGTAGCAGTAGTTCAAGACGCTATTGGGGTCGAGTTGAGGCGCGATCGCTGCCGGCGCTTGGCCGGCGGTCCAGTTGCGATTGTAGCCGGTCTTTACGTAGGGCGACGTGCGTCCCAAGTCGCCACCGACGAACTCCGGGGCCGCGGTGGGGTAGGCCGGGATGCCGACGCCGGCGCAGTTGCCGCCGTTTCGGCAGAGATTGACAAGGTCCGAGTAGAAGCCGCCATTCGCCGAGGCGTAGGTCTGCTCGGCAGAGATCACGGATCGGGTATCGCCGATGGATTGCGCCTCATTCGCGGATACGCGAGCGCGGAGCAAGCTGGGGATGGCGATAGCGGCGATGATGCCGATGATGGCGACAACGATTAAAAGCTCGATTAATGTGAAGCCTTTGTTCTGTTTCTGTTTCATGATGTTCTCCTGGCCCACTGCTGTGGGCCTGAAAGGGTGAATCAGTTGGATTCCGACGCTTGGCGGGTTGTCCGTTTCTTTTTCTTGGCCCGTGCTCGGGAGTCGCTCGGTGACTCCACCGGCTTCTCGCGAAAGTGCAACGGGTCCCTGAGGCTTTGGAGCTCGCGATAGAAATACGTCGACGTCGGGATTCGCCCGTCGAACTGGAGGGTCTTCAAGAACGAGACCTCTTCGTCGGTGACGTCTCCGCTCAACGCGGTGTCCGCGAGAAATTCCTCGAGGCCGGGCAGGAGGGGGACGTTTTCTTTCGAGTGGATTTCCCGGAACTCGAACCGCTGGGGTCGCACGGGTCCTAGTCGGCGGTTGAGGTGGACCTCCATTTCGAAGGTGGAGAGGTCGATGTCCCACGACTCGATGAAGGGTTGCAGGAACGCGACGCAGTTCTCGTCCGATACGTGGAAGACGTCGGTCTCGAGAAACTCGAGAATCTGGACTCGCACGGCCTCATAGCTGCGCTCGCGGATGTCGGCGAAACGCTGAAGCCACTCCGTGTTGTCGAGCTCTTCGCGAGCGAGGGATTTAGCGACATCGAGGAGTGTTTGCGTGACCAGTCGCTCTAGCTCTCCGAAAGGTTGCGATTCGAAGCTCGCCCTCACTTGCTGTTGCTTGTCGCGAGGGCACTTGCGCAAGACGAGCTCTCGAACCCCTGCGAATAGCGGCGTGGGTGGGTCGAGGAGTCTGCGCTTGATCTCTTCTTTGCGTTTCACCTCGGCGAGGCTCGAGAGGCGGCCTTTCGGCAATCTCAGCGACTTCTCCATCTTGGAGTAGATGTCGGTGCGCTGGGGTGCGGGCGGCGCTTTCTTTCGGTTGAGGAGCTGCGAAATGTAGGATTCCGTCACACTGGCTGCCTCGGCCAGGTCTTTTTGGCCGAGACCCAGCTCGTCCAGGCGCTGTTTTATAACGAAGGGTAGGTCCATAGGGGTAAGCCTAACCGAGCTACCGCGTCTCGTCGGAACGTCTCACGCTCGACGCTTCTCCACTGGGTTGGTCGCAGGAATGGCTGTCGGCGCTGCACGCTCGGCCAACGCCCGCATGCGTTCGGCGAACACTCTCTCGAATCTGCGTCTTCGCGTGATCCACGCCCCGCACTTCCGAGTCCAATCGCTGAGAAAGCCCATGGTGATCGCTCCTGACTTGGTTGTGGATGGTGGAGCGGTCGTCACGCGACGCGCCCGGGTTAACTGAATATCCTGCGTGTGTATTGATTATAGTTAATTAACTCGTTTCGATCCACTTAACTTTACTATCATCGTTAAGTCGGGTCGAGGGAGGTCCGGGCGCCTGGATCTCGTCGCTATCTCTGCGGAGGTAGAATGACGATATGGCGCAGGCGATGGGAACATCCGAGGACGTCGGGTTGCGGAAGTTCACGGTCGACGACTTTCATCTCATGGCGGAGAACGGGATCTTCGCGCCGGACGAACGGTTGGAGCTCGTTCGCGGGGTGGTGCGGACAATGAGCCCCAAGAATCGGGCGCATGTGATCGCGTCGAATCGGACGTTCGAATACTTCTACGAAGCGCTCCGCGGCCGTGCCAGGGTCTACAAGGAAGATCCGCTTCAGCTCTCCGGATTGGACTCCGAGCCTGAGCCGGACATCATGATTTGCTCGAACCCAGACCTCGATACCTACGGGACCCCCCTAACGGCGCCCTTGATGGTCATCGAGATTTCGGACTCGTCACTGCTTTACGACTTGGTCCCTAAGGCGTTGGTGTATGCGCAGGCCGGCATTCCCGAGTACTGGGTGGTGAACCTGGTCGACAACGTGCTGGTGGTGTTTCGGGGTCCGAGTGACGGTGGCTATGCGCTGCGCGAGGATTTCGGGCTCGACTCGACCGTCCGGCCGCAGGCGTGGCCGGATCTCGAGGTCGAGGTCGCGCGCTTGTTTCGCTCGAGCTAGCGAAGCTCTGAAGGGGACGACGATCTTCGGGGGCAACATGAAGGTCGAGTGGCGTCGCCTCCTTACCATGTTAAAATTAGTGGTAGTTGGTAAGGAGCTCGAAATGCCAGTGTCAACGTTGACGTCCAAAGGGCAGATCACGATACCCAAGTCGATTCGCGATCGGTTCGAGCTCGAGGTGGGGTGCATCGTCGAGTTCATTGTCGACGACGAGGGACGAATCGTCCTGCGGCCGAGGCGTGAGGACGCGGCAGACAGCGTGTTCGGGCTCCTCCGGGCGTTCGCTCGCGAAGAACGGATCTCGGTCGATGACATGAAACGTGTCGTTAGGGCTCGGGCGGGGAAGAAATGAGAGGCTTCCGAAATTGATTGGAGTGGACACGAACGTCCTCGTGCGCATCCTCGTCGAAGATGATCGGGCTCAGCTCCAACGTGCGCGGGCGGTGCTCGATGAAGCCGCTGAACGCTCCGAGAAAGTCTTTGTGTCCGATATCGTCCTGGCGGAGCTGCACTGGGTGCTGGAAGACGCCTACGAGGTCCCCCGGTCGAAAATTCTGCAGGCCATTCAGGGCCTGGTGGCGAGCGCCCGATTTGAGTTCGAGGACACGGACCGCGTGAACGAAGCGCTTTCCCTCTATCAGGGGGGCAAAGCGGAGCTGTCGGACTACTTGCTCGGACTCCAGGCGTCGAGACGCGGGGCACGAACCACGTTCACGTTCGACCGTGCCTTGCGGGACGACGTGCACTTCACATTGTCCTAGTTTGCTTCGGGCGAGAGGCCCGAGATGGTACGAGGGAGGGGGGAGCTCCAGAATTTCGTCACTACCTCTACGGAGGTAGAATGACGATATGGCCGAGATGGTGGGCGCTTCCGAGGCGGAGACTCTGCGGCGGTTTACCGTCGACGAGTATCACCTCATGGCACGCGTTGGCGTGCTGTCGGCGGACGAGCGCGTGGAACTCATCGACGGGCAAGTGCAGCGTTTGAGCCCGAAGGGCCGAAGGCATGTGCTCGCGACCCGACGGTTGTTCGACTTCTTCGCGAGGACGCTCGAGGGCCGTGCGAGCGCGTATAAGGAAGACCCTCATGTGCTGTCGAAGCTCGACTCGGAGCCCGAGCCCGACGTTCTGGTTTGCTCGAACCCCGATGTCGAAGCGTATGGGACGCCCTCGACATCCCCTCTGCTGGTGATCGAGGTCGCGGACTCAA
>JAJCXL010000467.1 GCA_029263435.1 Acidobacteriota bacterium
TTTGATTCGGTCGGGCGGCGACGAGAGCTTCGAGGTATTCGAGAATCTCGGCATGCGAGACGATGTCCGCTCCGGGAGCGTGCCCGAGCACGTCTTCCATCGCGGGAACGGCGGTGTCGTAGGTGGTGCCGGGCCAAAACGGGTCTTGTGCGCTTGCGACGGTGGCCAAGACCAAACAGAACAGGAGTAAGGCAATCCGCTTCATGGCGCCGGATCCTATAACTAGAGAAGCGTGAACGGTACTTCCAGCTGGTAGAATCGAAGAAACGGAAGCGAGACATGTCCAACGGAAGATATCGAGCGTTGAGCTCGAGCGAGATCCTCGAGACGGCCGATAGCATGGTCGCTCGAGTCCGTTCTCGTTTTCCGGACTCCGGTCTCGGGGGCGTCGCCGAAGAGTTGGGCAATGTCGCTCGCGAGGCCCGCACCAGGTGCCGGCAGATCTCCAGGCCGAATTTCGGACTGCGCGTGACGGTTGGATTGTTGCTGCTACTTGGCGTCGCGGCCGTCGTCGCGGTGGTGATCCATGTCCGAGTGACCGACGAGATCTGGGTGTTCTCGAACTTCGTGGCGATCCTCGAAGCGCTCGTCGCGGATCTCGTTTTCATCGGAGCCGGGGTGCTGTTTCTGGTGACGTTCGAGACCCGATTGAAACGGCGTCGTGCGTTGGACGCCATCAACGAGCTTCGAGCGATCGCTCACATCATCGACATGCACCAGCTCACCAAGGACCCGGAGATGGTGCTCTCGCGCCACCCGCCCACATCCGTATCTCCGAAACGCAACATGAGCCCGTTCGAGCTGAACCGCTACCTCGACTATTGCAGTGAGATGCTGGCGATCGTGGCGAAAGTCGGGGCGCTCTATGTGCAGAGCTTTCCCGACCCGGCGGCGCTGAGCGCGGTCGACGAGATCGAGAGCCTCACCACGAGTCTCTCCCGCAAGATCTGGCAAAAGATCATGATCTTGGACCGATATGCCCGGGCCGGTGAGGCGGAGACTCAGCGCGCTTGATGGGGCCGCGATGCCCGAACATTTGCGGGCACGCGGGTTTCGAGGCTACGCTCCACGCTCATGTCGGACTACCCCCGGTGGCTCTTCCCACTCGCGTTGTTGCTCATCGCGGTCCATCTGAACTACTGGATGTGGGACGACGTCCGCCTCGTCTTCGGCCTCCCCGTCAACCTTCTGTATCACGTCGTCTATAGCCTCGCGCTCTATCCGATCTTGCGGGTGGTCGTTCGCAAAGCTTGGCCTCGATTTCTCAGCGACGACTGACCGGAGCTTTTCTTTCGTGACGACCGTCCTCGCTATCGTGCTCTTGTACCTCGCCCTGGTGCTGGCAGTCGGCTTGCTCGCGCACCGCCTGTTCACGGGAACCGGGGAAGATTTCTTCTTGGCGAGTCGAACGATCGGACCGTTCGTCTTGTTGATGACGCTGTTCGGCACCAACATGACGGCGTTTACGATGTTGGGCGCGTCGGGGGAAGCGCATCGCACCGGCATCCGCGTCTTCTTGTTGATGGGGTCGAGCTCCGCGCTCGTCATTCCATTCGTGTTTCTGCTCGTCGGGACGAAGCTGTGGTGGCTCGGCAAACGGCACGGTTTCTTGACCCAAGCTCAGTTTCTCCGTGCTCGCTACCAATCGGATCACCTCGGGCTCGCTCTGTTCGTCGTGAACCTCGCGTTGCTGTTGCCTTACGTGCTCATCGGAGTCAAAGGAGGCGGTGATGTCTTGACTGCCTTGACGGGTGGGCCCCAGGCGGGTCTGCCGGAATGGGTGGGGAGCTCTCTCATGTGCGCCGTCATCTTCGTCTACGTGACCTATGGCGGCATGCGGAGCACCGCTTGGGCGAATACGTTCCAAACCCTCGTCTTCATGTCGGTCGGCGCCCTCGCGTTCTACGTGATCCTCTCTCGCTACGGTGGGCTCTCGGAGGCGATGGCGCTCGTGAGTGAGACAAACACGGAGCTCGTCGCGGTCGGCAAGACCCCCAAGAACTTTCTGTACATGATCTCCTACATGCTGCTGCCGTTATCGGCCGGGGTGTTTCCGCATATTTTTAGTCACTGGCTATCGGCGAAACGGGCGGACACGTTCCGCTTGGCGATCCTCTCTTATCCGATTTGCATCGCTCTCGTCTGGATCCCCAGCGTCGTGCTTGGGGTGGTCGGCAATATCGACTTCCCCCCGCCGTCGCAGGGACCGATCCTCGTCCGCCTCATTCTGGAGAACGCTTCCGGCGTCCTCGCCGGCCTTCTCGCCGCAGGGGTATTCGCTGCGATCATGTCTTCGCTCGACTCGCAGACCTTGGCGGTCGGGACGATGTTCACGACCGATATCGTGCGGCACTACGGGTTTCGCGAGCGATTGTCGGAGAAACAACAAGTGCTCTTCGGACGGCTCTTCGTGATGGGATTTCTCGCCTCGGTGCTCGGTTTGTCTCTCATCACGTCGCGGTCGATCTTCAGCCTCGGCGTGTGGTCGTTGAGCGGTTTTGCGGCACTGTTTCCAGTCCTGGTGGCCGCTTTGTATTGGAGGCGGAGCACCGCGGCGGGCGCGCTCGCCTCCATTGTCACGGTCGCCACTCTCTGGGCCGGATTCTTCGCTCACTCTCTAGGCTCGAGCGGCGAGTACACGGTGGCCGATACAGGCCTCCTTCCAGTCGTCATGATGTTCTCCGGCGCCATAGTGAGTCTGGTGGCGGTCTCGCTCGCGACGGAGCCGCCACCGCAAGAGGTTGTGGACCGCTTCATCGTAGCTACGTCCGACGTGAGCTAATATCAATCCTGTGCTAGTCCCACCGATGCTTGCGTTTATCGGAGTCGTACTGCTTGGCACGGCGATGGTCGTGTTTCGCTGGAGCTTGCGACGAGGGAAGTATCGCCGTTATCCCTACGAGCTGTTCTTCTTCGTCGGCACGAGTCTCGCCGCCGGTGCGGCGAGCGTAGCGCTGGGTCCGTCCTGGTGGAACGTGTCCTTGGCGGTCCTCGAGGCCGCTGCGCTCGGGATGTTGACCTGGTACATCGTCTTGGGAGCGAGGTTTCGACGCGAGAGTGTCTCGGTCGTGCCGGGCGAGCGTTTTCCCGATTTCGTGCTCAGAGACTCGCTCGGAGCCCCGTTCGACTCGACGACTCTGGCCGGTAAGACCGCGCTGTTTCTGTTCTACCGAGGTCCGTGGTGACCGTTTTGCACGAGTGAGCTCGGGCAGCTCACGCGGTTTCAGGAACGGATCGCCGACGCGGACGCGAGAATCTTCGCGATCAGTGTGGACTCTCCCGAGGAGTCCGAGCGGTTCCGGCAAGAGCTCGGCGCAGCGTTCACTTTTCTCTCGGATGAGAACGGTGAGCTTCTCGACAAGATCAACGTCCGACACCGCGCGGGTTACAAGGGTGAGGACATTGCCTTTCCCACCGGGATTCTCGTGGATGGCCACGGAATCGTTCGATGGGTGTACGAAGCCGAGTTCGGGCACATGCGAATGACGCCCGCGGACCTGTTCGAAGCCATGGAGCGACTCGCGCTCGAGGAGCAGAATCGCGAGCTTCGGAGGGTCCGAGGCGTGGGACAGGTCGTTCGCCAAGTCTTTCTGATGAAGAAGCCGGAGGACTTGGCGTCGACGATCGAGGTCATGCAGGGAGAGCTTCGTCGGCTCGGTCTCGAGTTTTCTTTGTGCGGCATCGCTATCGTTACCGACGATAGGCGCCACGTTCGAGCGTTCACTGCCCGTGAGAACGGAGAGCTCGCGACCACGGATATCTCGGTGGACGAGCAGCCGGAGGTGAGAGATCTGATCCGCTCGTGGAATCCTGGCGAAGTCCGACGTCTACGCCTGGACGAGAGCGCTCACCGTTCGGCACCGCAGCGAAAGCTCGAGGGCCTGCGCTGGCTGCTCGCGGCACCGTTCTCGCACGGCGCAGTGTTTTTGGGCGGGGCGGGAGCCTCGGAGCCGGCGGAGGATCATGAAGCGACGGTCGCGGAGTTCGCCGACGCGATCTCGGTAGCGTTTCAACGCTTCGTCGACTTCGGCGAGCTCGAAAAGCAAAATAAGCAACTTCAAGAGGCGCAGCTCCAGCTCGTGCAATCGGAGAAGATGGCATCGCTCGGCCAGCTCGTCGCGGGGGTGGCTCATGAGCTCAATACGCCCATTGGCGCGATCCAGAGTAATACCCAGACGGAGGCCACCACTCTCAAGAGGATCCAATCGCTCATCGACGGCGGCAAGGAGCTCACCGAAGCCGAGCTCGCCTCACTTTCGCGTCTAGTCGGCGTCCTCGAGGAAATGAACGTCGTCAGCGCGACCGCTTGTCGTCGGATCCATGACATCGTCTCCAACTTGAGAAAGTTCGCCCGCCTGGACGAGTCCGCGTGGCAGCCCGCGGACTTGCGCCAAGGCCTCGATGAGACCCTGGCCCTCGTTCACTATCAAACGAAAGATCGTATCGAGATCGAGCGCCTCTACGAGGACATTCCTCTCGTGCGGTGCTATGCGGGACAAATCAACCAGGTGTTCATGAACCTGATCATGAATGGGATTCAGGCGATCGACGGTAAAGGGCGCCTGCGCATCGGGACCCGTCTCGATGGCAATGAAGTGCACGTGATCATCGAGGATTCCGGGTCCGGAATCGCCGAAGCCGACCTCGCTCGCGTATTCGACCCCGGCTTCACGACCAAAGGTGTCGGCGTGGGCATGGGACTCGGGCTCTCGATTTGTTATCGCATTGCGCAAAACCACGGCGGGCGGCTCAGCGTCGAGAGTGCGCGAGGTCGAGGCTCGATCTTCACGCTGGTATTGCCGCTGCAGGCGACGCCTCCGCGAGCACCGGCGGAGCCCCGCACGATCTTCTCGTTGTCCAAGACTCCCGAGGAAATTAGCAGCCCGATTTGACGACCTTTGGATCCGGCGCGGATCCGTCGCCGGTCACGCCCTCGACGACGAGAAATCGCGACTCTGATGACGCGTGCCGAAACTTCATCGCCTCTTGATATTCGGGCGAGCCGTGGAATGCATCGAAATGCTCTCGGGATGGGAACTCCACCAGGACCATGCGGTCCACGAAGGGCTCGCCTTCCACCGCTTCTACAGCGCCGCCGCGAGCGAGAAACCGTCCCCCGTGTTTTTCGATGAGAGCGGGTGTTTTGGCGGTGTACTTCTTATAGGTCTCCGGGTCGTCGACCCGTACGGTAGCGATCAAATAGACACTCATTAAGACTCCTTCGCTCGACGAGCTTGATGCGGAGAGTCTACGACAAAACGCTCATCGCATCGGAGTCGTCTTTGCCCGCTTTGCGCCGGACGTATTACCATCGCCCACGATGCGAAGCCCAAGCCTCCTCACTCTTTTTGCCCTCGCTTTCGTCAACCCCGCTGCGTTCGCGCAGGAGCCGGTGGCGTGGGGTGCCGATCTGGTGTTTCACACATTCTCGATCGCGGCGATCGATCGCGACACGGGAGAGACCGGGGTCGCGGTGACGACGCGCAACCCCTGCGTCGGTAACGGGGTGCCGTGGGTTCGGGCCGGGGTCGGCGCGGTCGCGACCCAGGCGAGCACCCGCACGGAGTACGGGGACGAGCTTCTCGACATGCTGGAGGAAGGCGTCAGCGCGTCAGAAGCCCTTCGGCGGGCGCTAGCGAAGGACAATCGAGCCGCGAATCGACAGATTGGCGTCATTGGCCTGACGGGCGGAACCGGACAGCATACCGGCTCGGAGACGCGGTCGTGGTCCGGTCATCGTGCCGGAGACACTTACGTGACGCAAGGGAATCTTCTGGAGGGCGAAGAAGTGGTCGCGGCGGTCGCGCGATCGTTCGAGTCCACCGAAGGTAGCGGGCGGCACCTGGCGGACCGGCTCATCGCTGCGATGGAGGCCGGTCAGCGCGAGGGCGGAGACGCCAGAAAAGGGAGAGCGCAATCGGCTGCGGTCATCGTCGCTGACCCTCGTCCGGGGCATTCCCGCCGGCCGGACCAAGTATCCGCACACATCAACGTCTGCGAGCATGCGCGTCCCGTGGCGGAGCTCCGCCGGATCTACGACGCGATCAGCCAGACCTTGGGCTTTCGCAGGATGTCGCACTTCGTGGGACGCGACGTGCTTCAGCTCGAGATCCTGCTGCACGCGCTCGACTTTTACCGGGCGGATCAAGAGCTCGGAAGCGATCGCCGGAGCGCGGTTTTCACGGAGGAGCTCGCGGAGGCCGTCGACGCGTTTCGTGAATCCGAGGGACTCTCGACACCCGCGGCCGGAACACCGCCCGGGCTCGTCGACGAGGAGATGGTCGCTCTGTTGTGGCAGCGACTCGAAGAGTCGGGTCAGGCGAGCTCGATTCGCGAACAGTTCAAAGAGATCACCGCCATCACGCGGTAGCGCGTAGCTATTTCTTTTTCGCGCGAGCCGCTCGCGGATCGTACCGATAGCGCTCCATCGACATCTTGCCGCTCTCGTTGATCCGGACCCCTTCGGTTTCCAGCAACGATCGCTGGAGTCCGGGCGGGTCGGTCATATCGTGCGTCGAGATACCGCCCGATGCGTTGACGACGCGGTGCCAAGGCAGCCCGTCGGGGCATTGCTGCATCGCCCACCCGACCGCGCGTGCCGAGAGCGGGTGGTTCAAGCGCGCCGCGATTTGACCGTAGTTCATGACCTTTCCGCGCGGGATCTTGCGCACGAGGGACCATACTTCCTCAAACGCCATCGGACACTCGTCGGAAGCTCATCGCCGAGATCGCCGACATGGGCGCGAGCGCCAAAACGCCGCCGATGACACAAAGGGCGCCAAAGCCGACGAGGTTCAACACCACGCCCGACGACAAACCCGCGATGGCGGCGCTCGTCCAAACGATGGAGTCGGCAAACCCTTGAACCCGCATGCGGTCTTCCGCGGGGACGGCGACCGTCAGAAGCGCGCTGGCGGAGACGAAGCCGAGGTTCCATCCCCAGCCGAGCAAGAACAGTCCGAGTGCGAGAAGCGACGTGTTCGGTCCCGACAGGGCGGAGACCGCCCCGGCAGCGATCAAAAGAACCCCGGCGACGACGATCATGGGTCTTCGCCCGAAGCGGTCGCTCAGAATGCCGGATATCGGTGACAGCGCGTACATTCCGAACGTGTGGGCCGCGATGACGGCTCCGATGGCGGACAAGCTTCCTCCGGTGCTTCGCAGGTACACCGGCGTCATCGTCATGATGAGCAGCATCACGACCTGTCCGACCACGAGCGCGAGGATGGCGAGCGATGCGTCCGGAGTCCGGAGGTGGTGGAACCGCATGGGAGGCCGAGGCGTCAGGTCCGCGCGGTAGTGGTCGTGAGGGAGGCCCACCCACAACGCGGTGCCGGCGGCAAACATGGCGAGGGCTACGAGTAGGAAAGGCCCGGACACACTCGGAAAGCCGAGAGCGATACCGACCCGACGGGACGGCTCCAGAAGGGTCGGTCCCAAGACCGAGCCGAACGTCCCGGCCCACACGACCCAGCCGATCGCGCGTGCACGTTTTTCGGGCTCGTAGAGGTCGGCGGCCGCGTAACGGGACAAGCGACTCGCACCGTATCCCGCCCCCAACGCGAAGATCGCGACGCACAGTAGCAAGAAGATGTCGAGGCTCGCTCCCATCGCAGCGAGCGCAGCCGCGACGGCGGCGGTGAAGTAGCCTAGCAAGAGGCCGCGCCGGCGACCGTGTCTCGCCATCACCGACGATAGCCAACTCGTGCCCACAGCCGTTCCTATGATCGCGAGTGAAGAGGGAAGTCCGCTCCACCTGGAGCTTCCGAGGAGATCCTCCGCGACCAGGGGGGTGACCGTAACCAAGGCGATGAAGCCGGTGGCGGAGAAACCGACCCCGGCGAACAGCGTCGAGATCGAGCGTAGACGTTGGGTTTTTTCGGTCAAGCTCCGGCATGTTAACAAAACGCGAATGCTTGGAGTGATAGGATGCGCCGAAGATCGAAACCCCCATCGCTCGCGAGGCGCTCATGACTTTGGAATGGAACCGTAGACGATTCGTCGCCACCCTTTCTTCTCTCGGACTCGGATCGACCCTGATGCCGGGCGCGTTGGCCGCGGTGGCGGAAGACGCCGACACCGTGACGTTGGAGATGGTCGAGACCGCACAGCGGATTGCCGGGCTCTCCTTCAGCCGCCCGCAGCTCGAAGCGATGCTCGATAGGCTCAATGGTGAGCGCGGCCCGCTCAAGAGCTTCGCTGCGTTGCGAGCTGCCGATCTCGGCAATGACACCGCGCCGGCGCTCGTGTTCAATCCGGTGCCCCCCGGAAAAGCGCTCCCGACCGGCGCGAGCTCGATGAAGCCGAGCGCGGTCGAGGTCACGATGCCGACGAGCGACGACGGGTTGGCTTTTCTGCCCGTGACGCAGTTGGCGAAGCTCGTGGAGCGGCGGGACGTGAAGCCGTCGGATCTCACGAAGCTCTATCTCGACCGGTTGAAGAGGTTTGATCCGCAGTTGCACTGCGTCGTGAACTTGACCGAGGACATCGCCATGCGCCAGGCCCGGCGCGCCGATGAGGAGATCGCGGCTGGAACCTATCGTGGACCTCTCCACGGGATTCCGTGGGGCGCCAAGGATCTGCTCGCGGTCAAGGGCACCAAGACCACCTGGGGAGCTTCGCCTTACCGTGATCAAACGATCGACGTGGACGCGACGGTCTATGAACGGCTGAGCGAGGCCGGCGCCGTGCTCGTCGCCAAGCTCGCGATGGGAGCGCTCGCTTCCGGAGACCGGTGGTTCGGCGGGCGCACGAGAAACCCGTGGAACACCGAGCAAGGCTCGAGCGGATCTTCCGCGGGCCCGGGCTCCGCGACGGCTGCAGGACTGGTCGGCTTTTCGATCGGCACGGAGACCCGTGGCTCTATTATCTCTCCCTCGACGCGAAACGGTGTCACCGGTCTCCGGCCGACTTATGGTCGTGTCAGCCGCTACGGGGCCATGGCCTTGTCGTGGTCGATGGACAAGATCGGGCCCATGTGCCGCTCGGCGGAAGATTGCGCACTCGTGTTCGATGCCATCCGAGGACCCGACGGCAAGGACAACACTCTTTTCGACCTCCCGTTCGCGTGGGACGCCGGCCGCGACGTTCGTGATCTCAAGATCGGCTTCTTGCAATCCGATTTCGAGCCTATCGAGGACGATCCCGAAGACAACGAGCGCGTGGAGCGGGCGAGAGCGACCCAGCGCAACAATCGCGCGGCGCTCGATGTCATCCGCTCTCTCGGTGTCGAGCTCGTGCCGTTCGATCTGCCGGAGCTAGACTCCGACGCGGTGGGTTTCGTGCTGACGACCGAGTCCGCCGCCGCGTTCGACGATCTGACCCTGAATGCCGATCTCGACATGATGAAAGCCCCCCCGGAGGAGAGTCGATGGCCGGACGGGTTTCGCGCCTCGCGTTTCGTGCCGGCGGTCGAGTACATCCAGGCCAACCGCCTACGCATGCGACTCATGGTTGAGCTCGATCGCGCTTTCGGCGACATGGACCTGTTCATCGGGAGCAATCTCGGCCTGACGAACTTGACGGGCCATCCGGAGATCAGCGTGCCGGGCGGCTTTTTCGAAGGCACCCCGACCAGTCTTCGTTTCACGGGAAAGCTCTTCGGAGAGTCCGAGATCCTTCTTCTCGCCCACGCCTATCAATCGAAAACCGACCACCACTTGAAACACCCGACGCTATAGCCTGGCGGAGGCGGCTCGGAGGCAATGCTTTTTATTCTTGACACATATCCATAATGGATATATCTATATCGGATATGTCGTCGAGAAAGAGTCACAAGACCTCTCCTGCTCTCACGCCGGCGGTGTTCCATATCCTGCTCGCTCTGGTCGAAGAAGACCGCCATGGGCTCGGGATCGCTGATGCGATCGAGCACGCGTCCGATGGGAGCATGCGCCTGGGGCCCGGCACGCTCTATCGATCGCTCAAGGAAATGACCCATGAGGGCCTCGTCGTCGAGGTCGCCCCTCGAGGAGAGGACCCCCGGCGCAAGTTCTACCGGATCACGGCGCCGGGGAGAAAGAGGCTCGAAGCGGAGGCCCTTCGCTACGACCGACTCGTGCGCGTCGCGCGAGGTCGAAACGTGCTGCCCGAACGAGCGCCGTGAGCGACCTCCAACCCGAGCGCTGCTCGGAGCGGCGTATCTATCGCTGGCTGCTGCGGCTCTATCCACGGGGCTTGCGTGAGCCCTATGGCGACGAAATGGTCGAGCTCTTCCGAGTGCGTTTGCTACGAGCACGACGCGTCGGACTCGCGGCTCGAGCCGCGGTTTGGCTCGAGCTCGCCGTCGACCTTGCGACAACGGCAGTAGCGGAGCGTCGAGATGTTGCCCGCGCCCGGCCACGCTTTCGAAAGGAGCAAAAGATGGAGACCTTTTGGCAGGATTTGAAAGGCTCGCTCAGAGGCCTCGCGGCGGCGCCGGGCTTTACTTTCATGGCGCTACTCA
>JAJCXL010000468.1 GCA_029263435.1 Acidobacteriota bacterium
ATAGCCCAGCGAGACGAGATAGGGCTGCACGTGGGGCACCTCGACTGCGGTGACTTTCCAATCCTCGCCCGCCACCTCCTGATCTCCTTCAATCTCCGTGACCGCAGGGGACGGCCGCTTGCGAGGCGGCGTGCCTCCCCGGAGCGCGTAGGTGTCGATGCTCGCCTGATGCTCGGTGCGGGCCACGATGTCTTCTTCGAAAGCACCGTCACTTCCGAATAGCCGTTCGGTCATCTTCGAGGTGCCGCGTGGCCCGCGCACGTTGAGCTCCGGGATCGCGCCGTGCCCTTGGTCCCAGCGGGTGAGGACGAGCCGCGCGTAGTCGACGCAATGGTCGTAGTGCAGGTGGCTCAGGAACAAATCGGTCACGCTCGTCACGGCACGGCCGGATTCCAAAAGCCGATGATAGCCGCCCGGCCCGATGTCGAAGAGTAGCGTGTGGCGTGCGTTATTGAGCTCGACCAGATAGCTCGCGCCCATTCTGCGAAGCGAGGGGTTCGGCGTTCCCGTGCCCAAGAGCGTGATCTTCAAGATAGCGGACTTGTACCACGTTTCACCTGCGTCCTCCGCACGCAGATGCCCGACCGCTAGACGCTACGGCGTCAAGACGATACGGAATCCAATGAACGGCCGACGCGCGCCCGGGTCGGCCCCTCCCCGGATGGCCGCTCGGATGTTCTGCTCGGGATCCCCATAGGAGCCGCCACGCATCACCCACAACGCATCGGCGTCCAGGTCGATCTCATCGAAGCTCGGCTCGAACGGATACGCTCGGTAGGGGCTCCGCGTCAGCTCCCAAACGTTTCCACTCATGTCGGAGAGGCCGAAGGCACATTCCGGACATTCGAAGCTGCCGACGGGCGCGGGGCCCGAGCTTCGATAATTCGCTCGGTCGGACCTAGGCTCGTCACCCCACGGAAAGACTCTGCCATCCGCGCCCCTCGCCGCTTTCTCCCACTGCGCCTCGCTCGGCAAGCTCACCCGCCATCCCTCTCGGAGAAGATCTCGTAGCCGGGGCGGCGTCTTCGGTGACTCTCGCAGGGCCGAGTCGAGCCACCGGCAATAGGCGAGCGCGTCCGGCCAGGAGACATATCCGACCGGGTAGTCCGGCGCCGTCGACAGCGCCTCGGGATGGACGGCGAAACCCGTCGCCTCCACGAACGCGCGGAACTGAGCAACAGTGGTCTCGAATCGATAGACATAAAAGGTGGGGAGCTCCACTCTCCCCTGAGGGGTAACGTTCGACCATCGCTCGTTGGCGAAGGCTCGAGGATCCTTACGCGGGTCGCTCCCCATGGCGAACGGTCCGGCCGGCACTTCGACGAGCTCGGAAAGCTCTACCCTCGGGTCCAAACGCGATCCCAACGAGGATCGAGTGTCGGCCGCGCGAGCCGTCTCGGTCTGTGGAGAGTCGGCGCTCTCGGGACGCTCAGTCACTAGGGCCGCCGCGACGGCCAGGGTCAAGAACGCAATGAGGCCGATGCCCCGGAGCTCACTCGAGCGAGAAGGTGCGACCGGCGTCGGCTGGCCCTCGTCCGCTGGCTTCACGCGCTCACCCTAGGGTCCGCCCGACGCGTGCTCGAGCGTCCCAGCACAGGCGAAGCTCCACCCATGCTCGCATGCCCGGGCGTAGAGGTCGGTCTCCGGCATGTCCATCAGGTTCGTACCGCCCTCTCGCAGTAACAATCGGAGGTCGAGCGCCCTGGGGTTTGCCTGGCGTGCGCGTTCCGGCTCCAACAGATTGACGCAGCCGGCCTGAAACCGTAGCTCGCACGCTTTCGAAAAATACGAGACCGCCAGCTCGGGCTCGGCGGACGGAAAGGCTCCCTCTATCGTGAGGCGCCCGAGCTCGTTGCACGCCCAACCGGAGTTGTCGCTGCAATAAGAAGACTCGATCCGTGCCAGTCGCTCGCATGCGTTGCGGCGGCCATCGGCACAGGCCCGTTCCCAAAACGGGATCGTGTCCCCACGATGGGTGGCGTCAGTGGCTCCCAGGGCGGACATCACGACGAAGAACGCTCCCCAGCCGGCCATGAACAAGAGGTTCGCTCGCGCCGGCGGCCATCCGAGCGAGGGCAGGCGCAAGCGTTGTACCAGTCGGTCGATCCACCGAACGCTGAGATTCAAGAGCGGCACCGCGAGCAGCTTGTCGTAGAAAGTCGGAACGCCCCAGGCGCCCAGCAGTGCGTACAGACTGAAGACCCCGAGCCCGTATAAAGCCCCGAAGACAACTTTGCCGGAGCGCGATCGAGGCGAGGTCGAGGGGTCGGTGACGAGCAAATGTAGACCGAGAAAGACGGCCGCCGGGATCTCCGAGTCAACGAAATAGGGAACGCCCGTCGCCGCCGAGTACGCCGCGCTGGCGCCGAACAACGACGCCGCCGCCGACACGGCCACCAGCGTGATCGAAAAGAAATACATGACGACCAGCCCGACGAGAAACAAGAACAGGTAGATCTTCGGAGCGAGGGTGAGGGTCGACGCGATCTCCTGGCCCCAGGTGAGCTCCGTCGTGCGCGTCAGGATCAGCACGAGAGAGAACAACGCCAAGGAGAACGCCGAGGGGTTGAAGATGTGCACGCGCCGGCCTTGTCGATCCCAGCGCACGAACTCCTTGCCCAGGAAGCCGACGGCGATCAGGACGAACTGAAGATAGAACCAGTCGTCTCTAAACCAAAGAAACAGATTCGTGCTGAAGATGATTGGAAACGGGCCGAACCCGAGAACATAGACGTCCCGACGCGACCAGGCGAGCAACATGTCGAACGCATAGGCGAAAGCGATCTGCGCGACGAGGAGCCACGCATGGTCATAGACCGGTCGCCAGTAGTAACCCCAATAGAGGAAGACGCCGAGCTGTACCGCGGCCTGAATGTAGTGCTGCGAGCGGAGCTCGACGCGCAGGATCGGAGCCGCCGCACCGCCACCGAGCCTCAGGAGTAGCGCGCCATGCCAAAGGATGAGCGCTACGCCGGCGACCCACATCGATCCGACCAGCACCGGACTCAGCTGAGCCCGCGGGAGAAACGATACGAGCGCGACCCCGGCCGCGAACGGAAGTGGTAGCCAGAATGCGGCTCGCCCACCTCCGGTCTGACGACCGAGCGTTTCCGCGGCAGCCGCAGCCTTCTCGTCTCTTCGTCGTTTTCGCCGTCCAGATGCCATTAATGAAGAGCATTATCGGTCATTCGTGCTCTTCCGGTCGATTCTCATAACCACCCTCGAGACCCCAGTTCAGCTCCTGCTCCTAGTGACTCGAGAATAATGTGTCTATATTAATTCTAATTACTTTATTAGACATCTAATGCAAAGCTACCTATAATGAGAGTCCTCGTGAACGCCAAGACCCTCTTCAAGCTGACGCTGCTCGTAGTTCTAGCTCTAGCGGTGCTCGCCGTTTATCGATGGCTTCAACGACCGCCCTTAGTGGAGGTGAGCCTCGCGCGCACCGAATCGGTCGCACGCATTCTGGCTTTGACCGGCCGGGTCCGGCCGCGGCTCGTCAACGACGTGGTCCCGCTGGTCTCCGGTCGATTGGTGCGGCTCCACCACGAAGAAGGCGATCGCATTCAGCGCGGCGAGCTCCTCGCAGAGATCGATGATCGCACGGCGCGAGCGAACCTCGCTCAGGCGCAAGCCAGACAACGTCTTCGCGACGAGGAGATCGAACAAGAAAGACGCGCCCTCGAACGCGCGCGCGGGTTGTTCGAGGACGGGCTCATCCCTCGATCAGACTACGAGGACGCCGAGCTCGCCGTGGAGCGAAGCGAACAGGCACTGGAACAGCTACGCGAGGCCGTCGTCGAGGCCGAGACCCGCCTGGACGATTTCGTCCTGCGCGCTCCTTTCGACGGCTACGTGCTGCAACGGCCCATCGATCATGGGCAGACAGTAACTCCCACGACC
>JAJCXL010000469.1 GCA_029263435.1 Acidobacteriota bacterium
CGCTCCACCAAGCCCCCCAAGTGGTTCGTCGATGACCGCACGGGCGCGATGGTCGATGCCAACTCGGGCCGCAGCTACAACATGGGCGATCGGGTGACGGTCTACATCGCGGGCGTGGACCTGGCCCAGCGGAAGCTGGACCTGGCCATCAGCGACGGGGACTCGCGCGCGGCGGGCAAGGCGAAGAACGTCAAGGGCCTGAACATCGGCGGCGGCGCGGGCGGCATGGGCGAGACCAAGGGCGCGGGCTTCGGCTCGGTGAAAGCGCCCGGCTCCCAGCGGCGCTCACGCAAGAGCAAGTCACGCGACAAGGGCAAGGCGGACCACCGCAGCGATCGCAAGGGCAAGGGGAAGCGGCAGTAGCCGACTACACCCGCACGGGCGCCCACGGGAACCCGTCGGGCATGAGTTCTGGACGCCCCTGCAGCCACGCCACCAGCCACTCGAACGCGTCAACGAGCCTCGGCCCGGGGCGGTTGAACATCTGCGAGCCGTCCACGAGCGCGACGCGGTTGTCGCGGACCGCGGGCAGGGCCCGGAACCATTCTTCCCGTGCGAGGCGGGTCGTCGCTTCTCGGGTTTGCTCCAGGTCCAGCCCGCACGGGGCGATCACCAGCCATTCTGGCCTGCTCGCGACGAAGACCTGCGGAGACACGGCAATCGATCTGCCCGCCCGTCGTTGGCCCTGCTGGAGACCCGAGGCGGCGCCCGCATTGTCATCGGCGACCGTCTCGTTGAGCGGGTGCCTCCCCCCCGCCCGCTCGAGCAGCTGCACATTCCAATGCCCAGCCACAAAGACCGGATCGGTCCATTCCATGAAGCCCACCGCGGGCCCCTGCTCGTAGGCGTTGACGTGCTCCTGGGCGCGGAAGAGTCGCTCCGACAGGCGGACGACCTCGGCGCGGGCGCGTTCCTGACGCCCCATCGCCTCGCCCACGCGGGTGATGTCGTCGAGCACGTCCTCGATGGTCTCGGGGCTGAGCGAGAGCACGCTGGGCGTGGAGTCCATTCGCTGGGCGACGCGCTCGACCGCTTCGAGGTCGATGGCGCAGACGCCGCAGAGGTCCTGGGTGAGGATCAGGTCGGGTCTGAGCTGCGCGAGCAGGTCTTCATCGAGCGTGAACAGGGGCCCGGGCGAGGGGTCCGAGTCGCCCCGGGGCGCGGTCAGGACTGGGACGGATCCGAGCCCGGCGGTGAAGTCGCAGGCGTGGGAGCGTCCGACGAGGGAGGGCGCCCCTCCAAGAAGGGCGACGGTTTCTGTCGCCGAGGGCAGCAGGCTGACGACACGCATAGGGAGATCTCGCTCTGGAGATGGGAAGAGTCCGGGCAGCGCCCGCGTCCCGCCTCCGGCAACTCGGTAGGATACGGGCCCCGCAGCGGCGCTCGGGCGCGAACGCCCGAGCCGCCCACGCGAAGGAGGATACGCCTGTGCGCATCGTGAACGGACGGAGCCGAACCACGATCGGCACATCGTGCGCGCCAGCCCTGGCGCCCAAGCTGAGCGGGCTGCTGGCCCTGCTGGCCGGGACGACGCTGGCGGTGGCCCAGCCCGAGACGCGCCTGGCGGGGGCCACCCTCGGGGCGGAGATCCCGGGCGCCCGCCCCTCGGCCCAGCCCAAGCAGGGCGACGAGATGATCAGCTTCTCGCAGTTCACCGAGGCGGTCGAGCTGACCACCCTCGTGGACTTCGTGGGCGAGGTCATGCAGATCAACATCGTGATCAAGGGGACCCTGACCGGGTCGATCACGTTCAACGCGGAGGTCGAGATCCCCGCCAGCGAGCTGCTGCCCATGCTTCGGGCCCTGCTCGAGCAGTGGGACTACACGATTACCCAGACCGACGTGCCCGGGCTGTACACGGTCCTGCCCGTGGGCGACATCGCCCCCGTGACCGGGGGCACGACGCGCGTGGTCGCGACGCCCAACATCAAGCCCTCGCTGCTGGTGGACACGATCACGGGCCTGCTGGGCGGCGCCCAGAACCAGATCCGCGCCATCGACGAGCTGGGCGTGATCGTCGCGACCGCCCCGCCGCTGCAGCTCGACCGCATCGAGCGCATCGTCGAGGAGTTCATGGCCCTCTACCGCGCGCAGGAGTACACGCGGATCGAGCTGGACTACATCGCGGCGCCCACCGCCCGCGAGCGGGCCATCGGTCTCGTGGGCGGATCCTCCGACGCGTTCAGCTCGCAGCGCAACATCAACAACCGCCAGCAGAACCAGCAGAACGCGCAGACCGGCGCGCTCGGGCTGGGCGGATCGGGGCTGGACAACCTGGGCGACCGCCTCGCGGTGGACGCGCAGGGCAACGCGCTGATCTTCCGGGGCACCCAGGAAGAGCTGGCGACGGTCATCCAGATCATCGACGTCATCGACGTGCCCAACACGCTCTCGCCCCGCAACTACTTCGCGGGCAGCGCGGCGCTGCAGATCGCGGACATCGCCAGCCAGCAGGGCCTGGGCGAGGTCATCACGCTCCAGTCCAACCAGAACAGCAACGACCTCGCGCTGCAGAACCGGAACCTGAACGTCCAGAGCCTGGGCCAGACCCCCGCCCGCACCGGCGGCCCGGTCATGGTCGTGGACCCGCAGCGCCAGTCGATCATCTACTACGGCACGCCCTCGCAGCAGGAGCAGCTCGCGACGCTGATGGACGAGCTCAAAACCGAGGACGACCGGATCGTCATCCGCGAGTACAAGCTCAACTATGCCGACTCGGAGTCCGTCGCGGACCTGATCACCGGGCTGATCTCGGGCCAGAGCGCCACGGGCAGCTCCCCGCTGCTCCCGGGCGGGCAGAACACGGCGCAGCGCCAGGTCCAGAACTTCCAGGGCGGGGGCGGCGACGGCGAGATCGGGGTGTTCGATCCCGACCGCGTGTTCGTCATCGCGGACGTGGACAACAACCAGGTGGTGGTCAAGGCGCCGCTCAAGCAGCAGGACGAGTT
>JAJCXL010000470.1 GCA_029263435.1 Acidobacteriota bacterium
GGCGGCCACCGCGGTCTCGGTATAGATGTCGATCCACGTGTCGGGGTCGTCCCGCGTCCAAACTCCTAGGAGATCGAGAGCGGTCGCCGAGTCCCGGATCGAGACGAGCTCGCTCACGAGCTCGCGACGGGTCTGGTCCGAAAGGTTCGAATCGGCGAGCCTCCCCAGCAGATAGCGAGAAAGCTCTCCGCGTTCGACCTCTCCCGTGCGCCACGCCGCCGAGAGCGCGTCATGGTAGACGGACTCCTCGTCCGGCGAGCCCGGCATCAACGCCCGAGAATAGTTAAGGGCCTCGACGACTCGAGAGGCGGACCGAAGCGCTCTGGCCAAATACATTCGACGATCCCGAGCCACCGGGTCTCGGTGGTGGAGGGTACGCGCGGCCGTAAGAGCGAGGTCGGCATCTCGACGATTCGTCGCGACGAAGAACAGCTCGGTTACAAGTGAGTCCGTGGCGGTGGCGGGTGTCTCGCGCTCGAGCCACGCCTTCACCGCCGCCCCGTCTCCCGCAGCGGCTTCGAGAAGGGCCCAGGCACCCGCGGCGCGAGAGTCTCGAGCCCGATAGTCGCGGAAGCGAGGCAGTCCTTCTTCGGCTCTTTGAAGCTGGACGTAGAGCCTGGCGAGACTCATCCGTGCGTCGGCGGCCAAGCCGGAAGTGCGCTCGAGGGTTTCGAGCACCGTCAATGCGCGCTCGGGCGTTTGGAGTCGCTCGAAGAGATAGGACAGTCTCAGGCTGTCGGCCGCTCCTTTCGGGGCCTGCTCCGCGCGCAGGGCCCAGTCCATCGCCAGCGCCGGTCGCTCCGTGGATTCGAAGAGCTCGGCCGCGAGGAGTGGGTGGCTATCCAGAAAATCCGGGTGCAGCCGCTCGACGAGACGTCGTGCGAAACGTCTGTCCGGGGATGCCACCGAGGCGGAAACCACGCCTTCGAGGAGCCACTCGGGAGTCGACCCGAGGTCGTGGTCCGCGAGCGTTTCGAACGCCAGCTCCGTCTCGCCCCGTGCCAGCGCGAGCTCGACCAACACGGGCTTGGCTTCACTCGGGAGTCGGTCTTTTTGCGAGAGCGTTCTCAATAACGCGTAAGCGTCGTCGTCGTTGCCGTTGCTGATGAGCAGGTGGGCGAACTGCGCGACGAGCGGAGGGTAGGCCGACGCCTTGTCTTCGTAGGGGCGGATCAACTCGAGCGCCAGAGCAGACTGTCCTTTTAGCTCGAACAGCGCGACCAGACGGCTGAGGCTCTGAAAGGAGAAAGAGCGTGCCAAAAATCGGGATGCCTCGTGAAACGCCCGCTCGGACTCTCGAACGTCGAGCAAGAGATTGAGTTGAAGTTCCTTGACCTGCTCGTCGATCGCTTCCGGTCGTAGATCGGCGAGATGCTCCAGTGCCTCGAGAGCTGCCAAGGGGCGTCCTTTCCTCGCCTCGAGATAAGTGAGATCGAGGAAGTCCTGGGTGAGGGTTGGAAACCTTTGCGTCAAGAGGGTCAAGACCTCGATCTGCTCGTCGATACGCGCTTCAGCGCTGTAGATCTGGCTCAGCTCGCGAAGCGCCTCTTCGCTTAGCTGTAGCTCGGAGAGTACTTCCAAGTTGCGTCGATACTCTTCCGGCCGTTGGGCGTATTGGTAGAAGACACCGAGCTTTCGCAGAGCGTCGATGCTCGACGGCTCGGTCTCGACGAATCGTTCGAGAAGGGCGACCGCTTCATCGACGTCGCCGAATTGGAGATGGAGCTCGGAAAGCGGCTTGACGACGGCGACCGAGAGATCGCCCTTCGCGGCGAGCTGCTGGTAGAGACCTCGAGCGATCTCGAACTGCTTCGCTTTGTAGTGCATGAGCGCCATTTCCCGTTCGTCGGGAACGAGAAAGAGGCTGGTGCTCAAAGAAACGACGACCAACAGAGCCGGTGGAGCGATGAACGCGGCGCGCTCTTTCATGGTGTCTCGCGCGCCTCTCGAAGAGTGATAGAGAGCTGGACCGGCTGGATAGCGGCCCGGTCTCTCGAGACAGTAAGTGTGTGGTCGCGGCTTCGAACCTGCGCCGTCCGGGAGGCGCCGCGGCGGGTCTCGGTGATCTCGTACAGACCGTCGACGGGAACTCGCCACGTCATCGATCCGGCACCGAAACCTTGCACGTCGCATCGAAATCCGGTCGGTCCTTGCTCCAGGCTGGAGACGCGCCACCGTCCTTCGATGAGATAGGGTGGCTCGATGCGCTCGGTAGACAGTTCACGCTCGATGAGCGCGACCACGGGCTCGACGACCGCGGCATCGAGTGCGACGTAGAGACTTCCTTTAAGACGACGCTGGCCGACGACACCGCGGGAGCGCTCCCAGTCAACGGAGCGGGTGTCCGCGTGGTCGAATCGGATGGTCTCTATGCCGTCGCGATGGGAGATCCTCCAGGCATCGTCGCCAATCGGTTCGAGCTTCGTGGTGAAGAATCCGGAGACGACAGCGGCGTAGCCGCTGGTGGTGATCGGAGCGAGCTCACTCTGCTCGGCGAGCTCCAGGTTGGCGAGCACCGCGTTCAAGCTCGCGAGCCGTTCTCCGGAATACATGTGGTAGTAGACGTTGAAAGGCTTCACTCGGATCGGGTGCTCGGTGTTCTCGATCGTCGTTTTCAGATGTTGGAAGCCGAAGAATCTACTCGTCCAGAGATCGGTATAGGTGTTCTCGTTGCTGTTCGAGGCGTAGATCTGGAGCTCGTTGCCGACGCGAAGCCCGAGCGGCGAGACCCACGCATAAGAGGGATATTCGACGTCGAACCGACTGTCGCCCCCGTTGATGTTTCTGAGTCCCAGCTCACGTACGGCTACGAGGGCCGCGGCGAAAGGGCTGGTATCGCCGCTCCATTGGACAACCTCTACTTTCTTACCGTGAGGCAAGAGACCTTGAACGAAGGCGACCGAGCCTTCTATCTCCTTGTCGAGTCGGAACGGCTCGATTTGATAGCTCCGGGGTCGGTCGTAGACACTATCGCGCCCGCTCCAATCCGCCTCGGGAGAGTCGTCGGCAGAGGCGGCCCCGCCGAGCCAGCCACTCACCGCTTGGAGCCAGCGGCCGCCGGTTGGTCCAAGCGATGTCCTCCGTCCGCGGCGTCGCGCGTGGCGCCGCGCACTCACTTCCGGGCTGACGTCGAAATATTTCCAATCGAGGGGATGGCTATAGGTGTGACTACCCGCTTCGACATGCGAGAGCGCGAGAATCTGACGCGCGATGCGCAACGTCTCGGGCGTGCCGTGCCAGTCGAGGTCGAGATCCCCGA
>JAJCXL010000471.1 GCA_029263435.1 Acidobacteriota bacterium
GGTGGGTCCGCATCACGGGCCGCGGCGCCGGGCTCACGACGTTTCCGAGCGAGCGTTTGAGGTACGCGCGGCAGTACGATCTCGGCGACGGCAAACGACGCATTTACTTCGCCCTCGATCGACCCATCTCGTTCTACGAAGCGACCTACCAGCCCCGCTGGAGGGATCACGACATCACTCTTGGGGTCATGGATGTGGATGCGGACGGCAAGGGAGAAGGTCAGCTCGCGATCGGGGTCCGATTGTCCGCCGATACCGAGAACGAGCGTCTCGTCATCGAGAACTTCGGTACGGAACCGGTACGGCTGAACGCGATCCGCAAGCGGTGACGGCTCGGTTCACGGCGTCCAACGTTCAACGCGCTCGAAACCTGAGGCCTGAAGCCTTCGGGCGGGTGCCCGCCCGAGAGCTCGGCGTTGGCTGAGGGGACGCCGCTGAGACGGATGTGTCGAACCCGCTAAAGACCGGCTTTGCGGTGCCGATAGAAGGGATGATGAGTCCCCTCTCATGAGAAACACAGTGTCTGACTCCACCGGCGCCGCTTGTGCGGAAGCGGAAGATCGTCCGCATCCTGCGGGATCGGATGCCGATCGGATTGGGCGCCTGAAGGAGCTCTCTCGCGGTGACGCGAACGATGTTCGCGATCTGCGCGGGCTCAATGCGACGGGGCTGGATCTGTCCGGGCTCGACCTGTCGGGCTACGACCTGTCGGGGGCTCAGCTCGGTCGGGCGAATCTCACGAACGCGCGGCTCATTCGCACCCGTCTCGAAGGTGCCTCGTTGTTCGAGGCGGACCTCGCCGGCGCGGAGCTTTTGGGCGCCGACCTGCGCGATGCCGACCTGTCGGAATGTAAGGCCGAGCGCGCGAGCTTTGGTCAAGCCGATCTCACGGGGGCCAAGTTGTTTAATGCCAACTTCCGGCGCGCGCGCTTCACCTCGGCGACGCTACGCGGCGTCGATGCGCGCGCGGCGAATCTGCTGGAAGCGCGACTTCGTGAGGCGTGCTTGGAGGAAGCGGACTTCTCCGGCGCCGATCTTCGCGAGACCGACATGGAAAAGGCGAGCGTCGCGCGGGCGCTCTTCATCGAGACGGATTTCCGACAGGCCCGCATGCGTGGGATCACGGGCTACGACCGCGCGGATTGGATCGGAGCCGACATTCTCAACGTGGACTTCGTCAACGCGCATCTCGCGAGCCGCTTCATCCGCGACCAGAACTACCTTCACGAGTTCCGCCGGCAGAGCCGCCTGAACGCCGTTCTCTATCAAGTTTGGTGGGCCACTTCCGACTGTGGTCGTAGCTTCCTTCGTTGGGGGCTCTGGACGTCTCTTCTCGCTGTCGTGTTCGCTGTGGTCTACGAGTTCGTGAACGTCGATTTCGGAGCCCACCCCACCTATCTCTCATCCATCTACTACAGCGTCGTCACGCTGACGACGCTCGGCTACGGAGACGTGCTGCCGGCCTCTCCCGCCGCGCAGATCGCCGCGATGATCGAGGTCATTCTCGGCTACGTGATGCTCGGCGGTCTCCTCAGTATCTTCTCCAACAAGATGGCACGGCGCGCGGACTAGACCCATGCTGAAACTGTTCTCCAAAAAAAAGACCGACCCCGCAGCCGAGCTCGAGAACTTGCTCGGCGAGTACGGACTTCCGTCCTTCTCTCCGGTCATCATGAGCGCTCTCGAGAAGGTTCGCGATGACGAATGCTCGAACGGTGAGATCGCGGAGATCGCAACTCGCGATCCCGGGCTCTCGGTGAGACTTCTCGGGACGGTGAACTCCGCCGCGTTCTCGATACGAAATTCTGTCAACAGCGTCCACCAAGCGGTCTCGCTCCTGGGCAGAAGCCAGCTCGAGTCGATTCTGGTCTCGATGGCAGTGCGCGAAAGCTTGCCGGACTCGGACGCACCCGGCTATGACGTGCAGCGGTTCTGGACGACGTCGGCGCGCCGAGCTACCGCCGCCGCGGCTTTGGCCGATCGCATCGACCCAGCGACACGGTCGGAGAGCTTCACCGCATCGCTTCTGGGCGATATGGCGATACCGATTCTCTCGCACAGAAAGCCCGGAGACTATGGTCCGATTCTTGAACAACACCACCTCGGCGGAGAAAACCTCGAGCAGCTCGAGAACCAAGCGTTCGGTTGGGACCACGCCCGAGTGGCCTCATGGATGTGCGCCGCGTGGAAGTTTCCCGATCGGCTCGCGAGTGCTATCGGCTCTCACCATGGAACGGGAGAAGAGGACATGGTGGCTCTACCGGCGGTCCAGCTCGTCGCTCATTTGCGTGAGGTCGAGGAGGGGGACGGTACCGACGAGATCATCGAGCGCGCCTACGATGTCTACCATCTTCCGAAAGACGAGTCCGCGGAACTGATCCGCGTGAGCTTCGAAGAGTCCGCCGCCGTCGCGCGGCTGTTCGTCTAAGCGCTCTCCTGCACCTGCCTGGTGCTTGCCGGCACGGTGTTACGAAACGTTGCTGCGTCCAGACGGCGTCGCTTGAATTCTTGCTTTGCGCATCGCCTCCGATCCGAGACTCTTCGACGGCGCTGATCTCCGGCGCTCGTCTCTCGACTGGGCTAGAATCCTAACCGCGTGTTGCGCCGGGACACGCCCCAAGTCAGGAGACGAAGACATGAGTATCGTTATCACAACGCCAACCGGAAACATCGGGTCGGTCGTTACCCGGCAACTTCTCGACGCTGGTGAGACGCCGATCCTCATTGCGCGCGATCCAGCCAAACTCAGGGATGCCGTCGCTCGCGGCGCCGTCGTCAAGCGAGGGAGCCACGACGATGTCGACTTCATGGTCGATGCCACTAGAGACGCCGAAGCACTCTTCGTACTCACTCCGGGTAGCTATCATATTCAGAATATCGTCGATTTCTACACAAGCTTCGCTGCGCCCGCCGCCGAAGCCGCACGCGCCAACAAGATACCCCACGTCGTCCATCTTTCCAGCGTCGGCGCCGATCTCGCAACCGGAAACGGGCCGGTGGCGGGTCTGCATGCGTCGGAACAGATCCTCAACGCGGCTGGCATCCCGAACCTCGTTCACCTCCGGCCGGGATATTTCATGGAGAATACCCTCGCGCAGATCCCCAATATCCTCGAGTCTGGAAGCATGTACACGACCTTTCCATCCGGAGAGCGGTTCCCGATGATCGCTACTCGGGACGTCGGCGCACGCGCCGCGGAGTTGCTCCGGCGACGGGATGGGTCGGGTGCGCGCTCCATCGAGTTGCAGGGCCCCGAGACGAGCTACGAAGACGTGGCCGAGATTCTCACCGAAGAGCTGGGCCGAGAGGTCACTCATGTCACGGTGACCGATGAGCAGATGATCCAAGCGTTGACCGGGATGGGCGTCAGCCAGGTTCTCGCCGACGCACTCGCGGAGCTCGCCGAGGGCATCGTGCAGGGACGAGTCAAGTACGAAGAGCCGAGAAACGCCGCCAACTCGACCCCGACGAGCTACCGCGACTTCGCCGCCGAGGTTTTCAAGCCGGCCTTTGCGGCAGCTGTTGGAGGCTGAAGCCGAAGTCTGATCTCTACGCGTCGTGTCGTCGTGGTGATGACATCGCCCACGGGAAGGCGCGTCCTCACTCGACGCCGGGTATCGGCAAGTGAGCGGGGCCGAAGAGCACCGCGTTGAGAAAGACCAGCATCGACGCCGGGTTGTACGCGCGGTAGTTGGGATCCTCCGTGAACGCGACGAGGCTTCCGCGACCGACGCGTTGATGGAGGATGGCGGCGCTGTCGGCCAGGGACTCTTGGACGTCATCCCAGATGAGGCCGCTCGCGCGCAGCCGTTCGAGAGGCGCATAGACTCCCGCGGTGACTCCGATGTCCAACGAGATCGGGGAGAGCCGGCGGCGACCGTTCACCAGCATCTGAATCTCACCGTCGGTGCCCGAGGACAGCCAGTGCTGGGGGTCGAGCACCACCCTGGCGAGCGCGCCCGGAGTGCGAGCTGGGGTCTGGCTACCCTCCACCGTCAGGAGCTCCTCGCGAGCGGCCCACTGTGAGGCGTCGCCCAAAGTCACGAGGGTACCGCCGTCGTTCATCCATGCGCGCAGCTCGTTCGGCTCGAGGCTCGCATAGTGTCCGGCGGGGAGCACGATAACTTCGAAATCGTAGAGGCTCAGCTTGGGGATCGAGGCGACCCGAACGATCGAGATCGGTTGACCGAAGTGGCGCTCGAGGACGTAGCGCGTCCAGCCGGCCGAGTAGCTGTCGGTCGGGACGTCCCACGCCAGGAGCACCCGTGGAGATCTCAGCGGGCGCACTTGATTGCTGCCGAGGGAAACGCCGCTATCGACGAAACCGGTATCGGCCGCGACGATGTCTCCACCGTGCCGCGTGACGATCTCCGTCAAGCGGTCTTTCAAGTCGGGGCCGTGATCCGGCACGCGGACGATCGCGGTGCCGACGCCGAAGGAACGGCCGTCGAGCGCGAAGGGCTCGTTCGCGACGCGCACTCGGATGCCAGCGCCGAGCGCCTCGACGACGATGCGCGCGTTCGTCGTGCTCCAGGGCAAGAGGTAAGCCACTCTCGCCGACGGCAGCTCGACGGGCGTCGGAGCGCTCGGCGCGGAGGCCGCGACCGAAGGCACGGCGTCAGTGCGCGTCACATCGAAGTCGTAGAGAAGCGGCAAGCTCCAGGCGCTGATGTCGTAGACTTGCGCGGGGTAGTTCTTGGCGCGTCGCTCCCGCTGAAGCGCGAGATATTCCTCGGGCATCGAGATCTCAGGGTCGAGCAGGTTCCGCGCCATCATCCCGGCCGGCTGGCCTCGGGCAACGATGGCCGTCTCCACAGGGTAGGCTCTCCCCCCGACATAGAAGGGCTCGTCGGAGATGCGTACGTCGACACCGTTTCTCGACAGCGTTTGAACGAACGCGCGGTGAAGTCCGCCATCGCCCGCCGTCGGGATCAAGTAAGCGCCCGTCATCGTCGTCGCGTCTCGTCTGAACGAGACGAAGCTCTCGAGAATCTGTCGCCGGTGTTGGGCCGCCGTCTCGAGCGTTCGCAGGACGGCGGTGAAATGCTCCACGACCCCGTCGCGATAAGTCAGCACGGAGCCATCCACGCGGCGGTATGACAGGCCGTGCGCCGACGCCTTCTCGAACGTCATGCCGAGCGCGCCGTGGTTCAACGGCCAACCCGCGCCGGTACCGGGAAAATAGCCTCCGAAGACCTCCCTCGTGAAGTAAGGGAAGCCGCGCTCGTCGAAGCGCTCAGCGTTGGCGCGGCCGAGGATCTCGAGAAGGTCCACCTGGGAGTCGCTCAGGGATGGGTTCGCCGGTGGCGCGGGAGGCGGAAAGTAGTAGGTGGCGCGCGGCGTGATGCCGGCCTCGCCGCCCATCTCGTGCAAGTCGATGCTGACCTGGGGCATCCACTCGAGCCAGAGCTTTCCTCGGGCGGCGGACTCTACCTGACTCTGAACGATCCAGTCTCGGTTGAGATCGAAAAAGTAGTGATTGACCCTTCCTGATGGCCAGCTCTCGTCGTGCTCCGCGGCTACGGGGAGGGTGTCGGGCGGGTGGCCCCGGGCCATCAAGTTATTAATGATGAAGCGCTCACGCCCGTCCGGATTCTGAAGGGGATCGATGATGACGATCGACTCGCGCAGGATCGTCTCGACGGCTCGATCGCCGGATGCCGCGATCAGGTGATAGGCCTGCGCGAGCGCCGCGTCGCTCGACGAGAGCTCGTCGCCATGGACCGAGTGCGCCACCCACGACACGACGGGTAGAGACTCGACGAGTCCGTCGGCGTCCGACGCGGCGAGCGCGAGCGTGGCCAAGGATCGCTGCACGTTCTCCAAGCCGGCAATACGCTCGGCACTCGCGACGATGAGAACGAAGAGCCGCCGGCCTTCCCAGCTGCGACCGTACTCGACGAGACGGGTCCTTTCCGGAGCCGCTTCGTGAAGCGCATTCAGGTAGCGCACGATGTCCGCGTGAGTGCTGAGCTCCGTGCCGAAGTCGTGTCCGACGACCTCCGTGAGGGTCGGGACCGACGGGTCGTATCGGGTGCCCGGCGACAACAAAGCTGTGGCGGCCTGGGCGATCAGCAACAGCGCGAGCATGGGAGGACGATTCTATACCCGCGAGATTGGTATCTCGATCGAAGGAGCCAAAGTCTCGGCTGCAAATGGGCGGTAGCTCACCTGCCGACACCCACGTATGATGCGGCAGGTAGAAGGACACGTGACGGATGAGTGAGCGCGACGGCCTCAAGCGAGAGATCGGCGTTTGGGGGCTGGTCTCGAACTCCGTCAATATCGTCGTGGGCGCCGGCATCTTCGTTCTCCCCGCGATCGTCGCGCAGCAACTAGGTACCGCCAGCGTTCTCGCCTATCTCCTGTGCGGTGCTCTCATCGTACTGATGATGCTTTGCTTCGCTGAGATTGGCAGCCGGATCACGACCACCGGCGGTGCCTATGCCTATATCGAAGTCGCGTTCGGCGAGTTCGCGGGCTTTCTGACGACCAACCTCTTCGTCTTCGGCGCCGCGCTCATGGCGAACGCCGCGGTCGCGAACGCCTTGGCCGACACGCTCGCCTACTTCTTGCCGGTGTTCAAAACACCGTCGGTGCGGGTGGCGTTTTTCGTGGTGATGTTCGGAAGCTTCGCGTTCTTCAATATTCGAGGCGTGAAGAACGGGATGTTCCTCGTAAAGTTCAACACCATCGCGAAGTTGGCGCCGCTCCTATTCATCGTATTGTTCGGATGGCTGTCGTTCTCGCCGGCCAACTTGACGTGGGGCGTCACCCCGTCGCTCTCGGATCTCGGTGAGGTGTCGTTGATCCTGCTATTCGCATTCGTGGGGATCGAGACCGGGCTCAATGTCAGCGGAGAGATCAAAGACCCGCAACGCACCATTCCGAGAGGGATCCTATTGAGCGCGTTCACGGTCGTGTCGTTGTACACGCTCATCCAGTGGACCGCGCAAGGGGTGCTCGGAGACGCATTACCGGCGTTTACGGACGCCCCTTTGGCCGAGGTCGGCCGAACGATGGTTGGCCCGCTCGGCGCGACGTTCGTCGTCGTCGGAGCTTGCTTTTCGATGTTCGGTAACTTGAGCGGCTTCGCCCTGAACATGCCTCGAGTCATTTTCGCGGCGGCGAGAGACGAGGTCATCCCGCCGAAGATGCTCGCCCGGGTCCACCCGCGCTTTGCGACCCCTCACATCGCGATCGTCGGCTATGCGGCGCTCGCGTGTTTTTTTGCCTGCACGGGTGAGTTCAGACAGTTGGCGCTATTGGCGAGCGCGTCGTTCTTGCTGATTTATCTGGGCGTCATTCTCGCGGTTATCAAGTACCGCATCACGCAGCCCGATGACCCGGGAGCCTACAAGATTCCTGGTGGCTACACGGTGCCGGCCGCTTCCGCCCTCGCCGTGATGTGGTTCTTGTCGAGCTTGCCGTCGACCGAGCTTCGCGCGATGTCGATATTTCTCATCGTCATGACGGTCGTCTATCTCGTCATGAAACTATGGCCCCGAAAAGGATCCCTTCCATGAAAACACTGACGAAAGCTGACTTCGACGTGGCTCGCGAGAACGCGGCGCCGCACGTGCATCGCACCCCGGTTCTGGGCTCATCCACGCTGAGCGAGTTGACGGGCGCCGATGTGTACTTGAAAGCCGAGATGTTCCAAAAAGCGGGCTCTTACAAAGTCCGCGGCCCGTTGAACGTCTTGGCTCACATGTCCAAAGAAGATCGTGATCGAGGGCTGATCTGCTCGTCAGCCGGCAATCACGCTCAGGGATTCGCTCGAGCCGCCAAGGTTTACGGCGCGAAGGCAACCGTCGTGATGGCGCACGGCGCGCCCCAGGCCAAGATCGACGCTACTCGCTCCTACGGGGCCGAAGTCGTGCTCCACGGCGAGGTCTGGGATGACGCCTATCATCACTCGCTCGAGCTTCAGAAAGAGCACAACTTGACCTATATCCATCCTTTCGACGATCCGGTGCTCGTCGCCGGCCAGGGTGGGGTGGGCTATGAGACCATCGAAGACGTGCCCGACCTCGACATGATCATCGTTCCCATCGGCGGCGGAGGCTTGATCTCGGGCATCTCGCAGATCGTCAAACTGATCAAGCCGGACGTCAAGGTCATCGGGGTCGAGATGGCATTGGCACCGGCGATGAAGCGCAGCATCGAAGCGGGACGACGGGTGACGCTCGATGAGATCCCGATCGTGATCGATGGTCTCACCGTCAAGACAGTCGGAGAGTACAACTTCGAGATCTGCAAGAGGTTCGTCGATGACATCGTCACGGTCGACGAGCAGAAGATCTTCGACGCCATCCCCTGGATCATGGAGCGGTGCAAGTTGGTGGCCGAGGGCGCTGCCGCGGCGACCGTCGCGGCGTTGCTGACCCACGCCGTCCGACCTCCGGCGGGCAGCAAGGTCGCGTGTGTGTTGAGTGGCGGCAACCTGAACTTGTCGGCGCTCAAAGGCATGACCTGGAATTAGACGCTTTCTCCGAACCGAAATCCGTCATTCGGACGGATCCCGTCCGTCTCTTATCACGTGGCTGTTTGCATCGAATCAGTTCAGGAGGTGGCCATGACGGGACGGATAACGGCAACGATTTCGATAGTGCTCTCGCTGATGTTCGCGGGGAGCCCGCCCTCGGCAGAGTCGAGCGGCCGGCCGGTGATTGTCAAAGCGAGCGTGGACCTAGCGGGGGAGACTCTGCTACTCGAAGGGCAACACTTCGGTTTCAATCCGAAGGTGCTCATCGGAGCGTCCGGGGGTGCCTTCGCTCAACTGACGATCCTGTCACCGCCAAATAGCGGGACCATCGAGGCGCAACTTCCGAACCTCGAGCATGGAACGTATCTCGTCGTGGTCACTCGTGGGCTCACGTTCGGATTCGCTCATGTCTCGATTGGGGCTGTCGGACCCCCAGGGCCACCGGGACTTACGGGCGCCGATGGGCCACCGGGTCCTGTCGGGCCGCCGGGTCACCTCGCGCTGGCCAATATGAGCTGTCCGCCGGGTGCCTTCGTTACCGGATTCGACGCCGGCGGGAATCTAGCTTGCTCCGGGGATATCCCACCGCCACGCGTTTGCGGCAACGGCAATGTCGAGCCTGGCGAGGAGTGCGACGATGGAAACATCTTGGATGGTGACGGTTGCTCCGCAACTTGCCTCCGGGAAAATGTGGACGTGGACGCCGATGGAGACGGGTGGGCGATTGCCGACGGGGATTGTTGTGACGATCCGACCATCTGCGCGCGTCCGGCGTCGGTGAATCCTGGAGCTTTCGAGATCTTCGACAACGGGACCGACGACGACTGCGATCCGGCGAGCGTGGACGAAGGGCCTGGAACGTGTAGTACGCAGGCAGTCTTAGGTGGTGTCACCGCTTTGGAGCTGGTCCACGGGTTGGATGTGTGTCAGCAAACGACGCAGGACGCGCCATTGTCCGTGCGTAAGTGGGGGGTCCTCTCCGCGGAGCTCCTTTTGGCGGACGGCACCACTCCGGATGCGCAGCAACTGAGCAACTTGGTAGACCTCCAGACGGCGGTCTTGACGGACTATGGAGTCAATCCACCGGTGAAAGGCGCTACGATGTCCGCCTTGTCGAGCGGCGTGATGCGCGCCGCGGGCGATCCTGGATTCGTGCTTCCCAGTCCCGGCTCGAACTTCGATGTGTCCGGCGACCCTCCACCCGACTGGCTGAGCGTGAACGGAGGTCAGATCCCGCAAAGCGCGGGCTGCGCACAGGGTTCCGGTGCCTACGATTCGGTCAATCTCAAGCTCACGATCCGGGTGCCGACGAACGCCCATGCCTTTTCGTACGACCTTCGATTCTTTTCGGCAGAGTTTGGAGTTGCCGGCCCAGCTCAGAACGGTACGTGTACCATTTATCACGACACCCACTTAGCGCTGTTGGATTCAACCGCTCCAGGTCTTCCCGCCGACGGAAACATTGCCTTTGCCGCCAATGGTTTCCCGTTTACGTCCTCGTTTGACATCTTCGAGATCTGCAAGCCAAGACCAGGGGCCGGCGCCGAGCGCGCCCAGAGCTGTATTCTGGGGCCGCACGGTCTGGAAGGCACGGGCATGGGGTCTGGATCTCCAAACGGCGATACCCTCGGCGGTGGCACGGATTGGAGAACGATCCTCGCACCCGTGGTCCCCGGCGAGGTTATCGAGCTCCAGCTGATGGTGTTCGACGTCTCGGATGGGTTGAACGATTCTCTCGTGCTTCTCGATAATTTCGAATGGCACCCAGGCCCCGATTCGACGGCGCTCGAAACACCCGATCGTACGAGCCACTAGAGCTACCCTCTTGGTGATAGGATTCCGGGATCCATGGATTGGGCGGATGCCGATGGGGCGCCGCTGCTAAACCGAGGCGCTCGGCCTCGACCCAAGAAAAGGAGAACACCTTTGGCCATTTATTCCTGTCCCAAGTGCGGTATGAGCGTTGGCACCATGACCTGCGGAAAATGCGACAAGGAGCTCGTGCACGACACGTTGCAGCTCGAGGGAGGCAAGTCCGTGGACATCGCGAAGTGTCCTGATGGTCACGGCAAAATCAAATCGCCTCAGTGCTGCGGCGCGGATATGAGCTGCAGCATCTGACGCAGGGGCGCGTCGGACGCGCGCCACGCACGCCCTGAGGCAACAGGCACATGCAGATGCAGATGACCGCTCGACGAACGCTTGCGGTGGCGGGGCTGGTACTGGCATCGGCATTCTCGGTGCCTGCCGCTCTCCGCGCTCAGACGAAAGAGGACGTCATCCGCGGCCTCGAGCAACGCTACGATCACTACACCGCC
>JAJCXL010000472.1 GCA_029263435.1 Acidobacteriota bacterium
AAGCACAAAGACCTCCTCGATATCGAAAGTCTCGATCCGGAAGAGATCGAGCTCATCCTCGATACGGCAGAGTCGTTCAAGGATGTCAACGCCCGGACCATCAAGAAGGTGCCGACCCTTCGCGGGCGGACGATCATCAACTTGTTCTTCGAGCCCAGCACCCGAACCCGGATCTCGTTCGAGATCGCAGCCAAGAGACTTTCCGCTGACGCGGTGAACGTAAGCGTGTCATCGAGCTCCGTGTCCAAGGGAGAGACTCTTCTGGATACGGCGCGCAATCTGCAAGCGATGTCGCCCGACGTGATCGTCATGCGGCATGAGTCGTCGGGCGCACCCCGCTTGGTCGCCGAGCGGGTGAAAGCCGCGGTCGTCAACGCCGGGGATGGGATGCACGAACATCCGACCCAAGCCCTGCTCGATGCCTATACGATCCGTGAGACCAAAGGGACTCTCTCCGGCCTCAAAGTCGTGATCGTCGGTGACTTGCTCCATAGTCGGGTCTTTCGATCAAATCTGAGGCTGCTCACCAAAATGGGTTCGCGGGTCGTGGTGACAGGCCCTCCCACGATGATGCCCCCCCAAGTGGAAGCGTTGGGAGCGGAGATCGCGCCAACCATGGACGCCGCCATCGAGGGCGCGGACATCGTAATGATGTTGCGAGTACAAACCGAAAGGATGGAAGGTGCGTTTTTCCCCTCCATCCGCGAGTACTTTCGACTCTACGCGTTGACGCCCGCGCGGGTCGAGCGGGCGCGATCCGACGTTCTAGTGATGCATCCGGGACCTCTCAACCGTGGGCTCGAGATCGACTCTGCCGTGGCCGACGGACCGACATCGCTCATTCTCGATCAGGTCACGAACGGCGTCGCCGTCCGGATGGCCGTGCTCTATCTGCTCACCGGAGGGCACAGCGAAACAGGAGATCAACCATGAAGCGGCTCTTGATAAGGGGTGCCCGCCTGATCGATCCGAGCCGCGGACTCGATATTCTGGGCGGTATGCTCATCTCGGACGGCCGCATCGAGGCGATCGGTGCGGAGCTCGTCAACGCTCCGGATCCACACGACGGGACCGAGATCCTCGACGCGACAGGACTGGTCGCGGCGCCGGGGTTCATCGACATGCACGTCCATCTACGAGAGCCGGGCTTCGAGTACAAGGAAACGATTGCCTCCGGCGCTGACGCCGCCGCTGCGGGAGGCTTCACGGCCGTCGCCGCCATGGCCAACACCTCTCCTCCCAATGACAACGCCTCCGTTACCGAGTTCGTGCTGAAAAAAGCCGCGGAGGCCGGCAAGGCTCGGGTCTATCCCATCGGGTCGATTACGAAGGGCATGAAGGGTACGGAGCTGGCCGAGATTGGAGAGATGGTCGAAGCCGGCGCCGTCGCGGTCTCCGATGACGGCCTACCGGTCTCGAACATCAGCGTCATGCGACGGGCGATGGAGTACACCACCCTGTTCGACATTCCGTTGATAGAGCATTGCGAAACGCCGGAGCTCCATCCGGGCGGCGTGATGAACGAAGGTTTTTGGTCCACGTCGTTGGGGTTGCGCGGCATCCCGCGAGCCTCGGAAGAGATCTCGGTCGACCGCAACATCGCGCTCGCGGAGCTCACCGGAGCACGGTTTCACGTCGCGCATCTGTCGACCGAAGGTGCTCTTCGCCGCGTCGCGGAAGCGAAAGATCGCGGCCTAAGAGTGACGTGCGAAGTCACCCCTCACCACCTCGTACTGACCGACGAGAGCGTGAAGAGCTATGACACTCACGCCAAAATGAAACCTCCGCTCGTGACCGAAGCCGACCGGGAAGCGCTCATCAACGGACTCAAAGACGGGACCGTCGACGCCATCGCCACCGATCATGCGCCCCATCACGCCGATGAGAAAGGCGAAGACTTCGACCACGCCCCTTTCGGGATCGTGGGGCTCGAGACCGCGGTCTCTCTTTGTCTCGATCGTCTCGTGGGTACGGGTATCTTATCGATGACTCGATTCGTCGAGCTCATGTCGACCGGCCCGGCGCGGGTCTTGGGTGTTTCCGGAGGCACCCTCGAGGTCGGCGCTCCGGCCGACATCTCCCTCTTCGATCCTCAAAAGCGCGTTCGAGTCGATCCCGACAAGTTTCGCTCCAAAGGCCGCAATACTCCTTTCGGAGGGTGGGAGCTCACGGGGGCTCCTGTTCGAACCTTCGTCGCCGGCCGCGTCGTCTGGTCCGCCGAATGAGCCCAGTCGCGACCCAGCGGCTAAAGGACGGGCTCGAACGGTTGCGCCGACGCTACGACCAGCGATTTCTCCGAACCGACCCGCTGTGGTTTCCGCGGCGGTTCGAGCGCGAAGACGATCGGGAGGTCGTAGGACTCGTCGCCTCCGCTCTCGCCTATGGGAACGTCAAAACCATCGCCTCGAGCGTCACGAGAGTCGTGTCATGGATGGGCGAGCGCCCCGCCGCTTTCGCGAGGTCGTTCGTTGCGCACCGTGAGCTTGCGAGCCTCGGACGATTTCAGCATCGATGGTCTCGGGGGAGAGATGTCGCCTGCCTCGTGCACTTCGCCGGCCAGATGCAAGACTCCCACGGGAGCATCGGCCGGTTCTTCGCTGAAACCTACGAAGCAAAGGACATG
>JAJCXL010000473.1 GCA_029263435.1 Acidobacteriota bacterium
GAGCTGGTGGAACAAGAAGGCGAGCGTGCCGGAGAACACCCCTTCGAGTCGCTCCAACCGATCGCCGGTCGCGACGAGAGCCCGCAGGGTCTCGATGACGGGTAGGCCCGCGCCCGCGGTCGTTTCGTAGTAGAAGCGGCCTGAGACGAGCCTCGTGAACGAGGCCATGGGGCCCGTAAGCCCGAGCTTGTTCGCGGTGACGACGGAAGCGCCGCTCGCGAGGAAGCGTTCATACAACGCGGGTATCGCCGTACTCGCCGTGGCGTCGACGACGATCGCGTGGCCCGGGCACCGCTCGACCCGTTGACTCCAGTGCTCGAGCGAAAGTGCCGATGCGCCCTTCGCCAGCGCGCTCCTGGGTGCCGGAACCAGGGCCTCCGGGTTGCCGTTGTCGCCTCCGATCCGCATCCACCGGCTCGTGGCGACTCCCTCGAGCCGGATCTCGGCGGGCTCGCCGCTGCGCGTGGGAGCTTTGCGGGTGCTGAGCTGAGACAAGAGAGCCTCTCCCACGCCCCCCACCCCCGCGAGAAAAACACGGATATCGGGGCTTTCGTCATCCTGCATATGGGATGCACTTTGCTTGCGTTTGCTTTTCTCGGTCAACGGAATAAGACTTTCCTTCGGGCGATCGACTCTCCCGGTTGAAGATGCGGCTTTCGACCACTCCAAGCCGACGACTCTATCCTATCCTCGGGTTCTTTCTCTCTATCGGTGCGCCCGGCGGGCTCCTGGTGATGCGCGCCCTCATGAAGGGTCAGCTCGGCAACTGGGAGTGGACGGGGCAAGAGCTCGCGAGTGGGGTCTTGACCTATGGCTACATCGCGGTGACGACGACGGTCGTTTTCGTCGGCCTGGGAGCGATCATCGGCTCGCATGAGGATTTACTGCAGCGGGTCTCTCTCACCGATCCGCTGACCGGACTTCCGAACCGGCGACACTTCGACCAGCGCTTACGCGAAGAGCTCGCCCGCGTCGATCGATTCAACTTGCCGCTCGCGTTGATGATTCTCGACCTCGACGGACTGAAGGAGATCAACGATACCGGGGGGCACGAGGCCGGAGACCAAGCGCTTCGCGCGGTCGCGCGCACGTTCCAGCGCACCTGTCGGAACACCGACCTCGCGGCGCGCATCGGAGGCGACGAGTTCATCGTCCTCGCGCCGAACATTACCGAGAGCGACGCGGAGACGTTGGCGAATCGCATCCGTAAGTCGTTGATCGAGGAGGCGAGCCGGCTATCGAAGGCGCTACCCGCCCTCACGCTGTCGATAGGCGTTGCCGATACGCGCTGCATCGAGGAGCTCAGCCCCGACCGGCTCTATGCCGCGGCCGATCAAGCGCTTTATCGAGCGAAAGAGAAGGGCAAGAACAACGTCGTCCTCGCTCCTCCGTTCGTCGCCGCGATGGCGGGCGCGACCGACTCCCGCGACGTCGACCGACGCTGAGACCGGACCTTCTTCGAGCGTTATCATGGACATGAAGGGTGGATGGGGTCGTGACGAAGTTCTTGGAAGGCCGGGTCTCGATCCTCCGTGACGACATCACCGTCCTGAACGTCGACGCCATCGTCAACGCGGCGAACGAGTCTTTGCTCGGAGGAGGCGGGGTTGACGGAGCCATTCACCGTGCCGCGGGTCCGGAGCTACTCGAGGCTTGTCGCTCGCTCGGCGGCGCCAAGACCGGCGACGCGAAGATAACTCCGGGCTTCGCGCTCGAAGCGGCCTATGTGATCCATGCCGTCGGACCGGTGTGGCACGGTGGAGACCACGGCGAGGCCGAGCTCTTGCGAGGCTGCTACGTCCGCGCGCTGGAGCTTGCTTCCCGTCACGACGTGCGTCGGATCGCGTTTCCGTGTATCTCGACCGGCGTCTACGGATATCCGATCGAGCCGGCGGCAGAGATTGCGCAACAGGCCGTACGCCATTGGCTGGAGCACGAGGCCGGCATCGAGCAGGTCGTCTTTTGCTGTTTTTCGGATCACGATCTCGAGACGTACTGCCGCGTGGCGTCGCGTGTACTGAGCTGATCGATGGCGCCTAGCTCAATGACCCCGGAGACCGTTGTGCTCTTGCACGGCATGGGACGAACGTGGGTCTCGATGGTGTTGCTCGGTTTTCGTCTCACACGGCGGGGCTACGACACGCACTTATTTGGCTACAACCCACGGGCCGAGAGCCTCAACGAGCTGACGGAGCGTTTGAAACGCGATATCGAGCGCAAAGTCGGAGCGCGCAAGTTCCACTTGGTCGGACATTCACTCGGCAACATCATCGTTCGCAACGGTTTTCGCACCGGCTTCGGTTCCGGACTCTCTCGGATCGTGATGCTGGCTCCGCCGAACGGTCCGGCCGCGCTCGCGAGCGCCCTGAGTCGGTTTCCGGTCTATCGATGGTGGACCGGGGATAGCGGGCAGAAGCTTGGCGACCCGACGTTCTACGAAAGCCTTCCCGTGCCCGATGTGGAATTCGGAGTCATTGCCGGCGGTAAAGGGCAGGGGCTCACTTTCGATGATGCGAATGACGGTGTCGTTCGAGTGGAGAACACCAAGCTCGCGGGCATGCGCGACTGGATCCTCGTCCCTCACACGCACACGTTCATCATGATGGCGACGGACACGTTTCGTCTATGTGACCGGTTCTTGAAGACGGGCTCGTTCACGTCGTGACTCATGGGTGAAGTGGTCAGGATCCGGAGTCGGCGCATGGCGGGCCGAAGTCGAGGGTTCTCATTGCTGGAGGTCTTGCTCGCCTTGGCCATCACGCTCGTGGTCATGGCGCTCGTCGGCCAGACGATGTCGGCCGTGCGGCGCGTATTTCGTGATCAAACGGCGAGGTCGACCGCCGGGAACGAGGCGCTGCTCGTCGTCGATGACATCGCGCTCGAGCTCGCTCAGGCGGGGCAAGGCCTAGGGGACGCGACTCCCGCCGTCTTGGGGCGTTTGCCGGGGCAGACTCCGAACGCGGCGACACTGACGATCCGCTCGAACCCTCTCGGTGTCGGCTGGTGGGTCGAGCGCGTCGAGGCTCCCGCCGGTGCCGACACTAAGCTTCTGCTGAACAACGACCCGAATCTTCCGGCGGGTACTGGCGCCTTGCTCGTGAACGCGGGGGGGCGACACGAGCTAGTGGAGATCGTCGACCGGCTGCCGGCAGGCGTATCCGTGCGCTCTTTGGAGAGCGACGATGGAGAGCTCTCTCACCGCTTCGGGCCGCAATCGGGTGGGCGTCTTCTGGGACTGCGAGAAGTCCGTTACTTCGAGCGAGAGATCGCTGGAGCGGAGCCTGGACGCCGCGAAGTGGTCAAGAGCGTCCTCGGTGTCTCCGAGCGCGTACTGGCGCGCGGACTCGACGAGCTCTCCTTCGCGCTGCTGGACGATAACGGCGATGAGCTCGTGGGGTACAAAGCCGAGGAAGGGGATGTGCTGCGCACGGTCCATCTCGCGGTCTCGTCGCTTGAAACGACGGGCTCCGGGGCGAGCCGATTGAGCACCGCGGTGACGCTGCCGCCGAGCTCGGCAACGATCGATTTCGAGGATCGGAGTCAGAGCCTGCGTTGGTCCCGCGTGTTCTATCCCGTCGCCGGACCCACCTCGCTCGTTTCGCCTCCGGGAGCGACATGGGGCGCTCTCATCGGCTCCGGCGCCCGTCCGAAAAGAGATCCGGCCGCGGTGAGCGTCTTCCAGCTCGAACGTCGTTTCATGGGAGCGGGCGTGGACCACGCGTTTTTCCTCGACGACGTGCGCGCGCCTGTCGCTGCGGTCATTGCGCCGACAGCGAGTCCGTTGTCGGGCTCGATGATCGTCGCCGCGTGGGGCCTACGGGTCGGGCACCTCTCGCGGATCGAGCCGGACGCCGCTTTCGGGTTCTCCCATACCTCGACGGTCACGACGTTCTCCGGGACCGAGGCGTTGGCGCAAGCGGGAGGGATCTGTTTCGGAGTGGATGGAGCGCTCTACCTCACCAGCCGTGAGAAGGGCGGCATCTACCGATTGCGATTCGGCGAGCGCGGAACGACCGTACAGGCGGAGCGGCTGTTCGATCTCCCAGGAACACCAGGCGCACTCGAGCAAGGGGCGGATGGGTATCTGTACTTTCTGATGCATGCCGGGGACGAACATGCGCTGTGGCGCATGAGCTTCGACGAGACCTTGTCGCCGGTCGCACCGATAGCGGTAGGGGCGTTGCCTGGCCGAGCGATCTCGCTCGCGAGCGACCCGATCGCGGGTGGCTTGTGGGTCCTATTGGAGACCGCGCGACAGGATCACGCCGTCGTTACGCTTAGCCGGAGCTGGGTCTCTCGAGCGGTAGCGCTCGGACCCGATGCGGTGGACGCGCCGGAGATCTCTTTCTCGCTCGCGCGATGGCAAGACCGGCTGGAAAGTGCGAGCTCTGGATCCATGGACCTTCCGCTCTCTCTCGTCAGCGCGCTGGGGACGCTGCGTCCGCAAAGGTTAGACCTCATTGCCTTCGACGCTGCCGGCTCGCTCTATCTCGGTTCGCGCGAGGACGACCTCGTTCTGCAGTTCGAGCTGCCTCGGCCTTCGGGACGATACGCGGTTGGCCTGGCGGCAACGGTCGTCGATCGCGGAGCCGGCCTCCCTCCGGAAATACGGATGCACGCATGGAAGAAAAGCGCCCTCGCTTACTGACGCGACTCCGGAGTCCGAGGGGGAGCGCGCTCATCGTCGTCTTGCTCGCGATCGTCGTATTGTTACCGTCGACACTCGTGCTGACGAGCTTCGTGATGCGTCGGCAGCAGAGGTCTATGGACTATCGCGATCTCACGGCGTCGGAGTTCGCCGCTCGAGCCGGTCTGGAACGCGCGCTCGTTCTCATCGCGGATCCAAAATGGAGTCTCTCGCCTGGAGATTCACGCCCGGTGAGTCTCGAGGGGTGGCGAGAGCAAGCTCGACCCGTCGTGCGGATCGAAAGACGGGACGACGTGGTGTTGAGCCAAGACGGCACCGTCTCGAGCGCCGAGCACATGAAAGACTCCGAGCTGAATATTGCCGGCGTCGACGCGGACGGCCGCCGCGTGTTTCGCTACCGGAAGGTCCAAATCTACCTCGTCCGGGTCGACGTGCATCGACGTCCAACGCTCCCGGCGGTCAGGCTCTACGGAGTGCTCGCCAAGCTACCCGGCGGAGAGGTTCGAACGCTGGGGATGAGTTTGAAACGCGTGTTCGCGGACGCGGACGGGGTCGAGCGTGCGCCTTGATCGAGTCTTGCTCGCCGTTACGGAAACCGAAACCGGAGCGTCGCGAGGAACTCGTCGTGATTGATGGTGCGGCTCGCGCTGATGTCGTGTAGCGAGTACTCCATCGTGAGATCGATGTTTTGGAGGATCGTCAGCCGGACGCCGATGTCGACCTTGGTCCAATCCCAAGCGACGCTCGGCGCCACATAGCCGAACGGAGCCGTGAAGTCGTTGTCTAGCCGGCTGTAACGAAACACCGGAGACACGATGGGAAATAGCGCTCCGGGATCGCCCGGATCGCCGGTGATGATGTCGTAGCCGAGCTCGAGCTCGAGCCCACGCCGCGGGAGCGACGCCGCTTCCTCGTCGACGAATTGGAAGAAACCGCCGAGGCCGGCCACGGCGAAATCCACATTGACGCCCCACTCCGTGCGGCGGTCGCCTTCGATCGGGAGGCTCACGCCGGCTCCGTTGAGGATGTCCAGGTCGCCTTCGTAGAACGTCCCGTGAAGCTCTGCCTCTTCTTCCAGCGTCGTCTTGTAGTAGAAGCCCATGATGTCGATGCCGTTTTGCTGGTCTTCCGACAAGAAGCGCACTCCGACGCCGCCTCCGCTCTCCATGTTGTCGCCGAAGGCGAAATCCTCGGTCTCGGCGTGATAGAAGATGGGAAAGCCCGATTCGAGCGCGAGATCCGGGTTCGGCGGTGGAACGACACCGTGATCGCCCGCGAGCGCGTTGGGGTCACGGAAAAAGTGCGGGTTGCCGTTGCTCACTTGGGCACGAAAGTAGAGGTTGCCGCCGAAGCTGCCGCCGAACTGAAGCTGCATGTCGTTGAATCGATTGAACGCGGTCTGTACCAGGCCGTAGCTCTCCAGTCGCCGGAAGAGCTGACGCTCGAATTTGGGAGCTTTGCCGAACAAAGCGAAAAGATGGCTGCCGGGGATCGCTTCCAGCGACTCGTACTTCATCCCGAATCGCAAATAGGCCTCGTCGACGTCGATCTTGTAGTCGCCGGTCGTGGGGTTGCGGTCGTAGAGATCGATGACGTCGATCTTGACCCGCCCGTAGATGGAACGCGGGAAATCCACATCGAAAAAGAGCGTCGCTTTGCTGACCTCGAATGAGGAGCCAGGAGAGACCGTCGCCATGGCGACGTTGTCGCGGCCCTGCGGTACGAACCCCTCCGGGAAGAACGTCAGGGGAAACCGATCTTGTTGCGACCAGCGATAGTTCGCTTTGACTTCACCTGAGATTCGAAAATCGATGGCTTGCTCTTCTTCGAATGGGACGTCGTCTTGCGCGGGCTCGAAAGCGGCGGCCGGACGGTCCAAAAAGATCATCGTAGTGAGAGCCAAGGCGGGAAGAATCCATCCGGACAGCATGAGACCTCTCTAGATTTCTGGTAAAGAAAAGTTGTGGTGTGCGGGAGCTATCCTATGAATCGGGGCAAATCCCGTCAAGCGGCAATTGTGCTACCATTCCGAACTGCGGGTGGGCAATGTCATGAAACGATACATTTACCTTGCTTTCATGAGTTTGGGGCTGTCTTTGCCTCATGTTTCTGCGGAAGTTTCCGGTCGCGTCGTGCTGGTCGAAAAAGGGGGCCAGACACGAAACGTGGTCACGGACGTGCTCGTCTATCTCGACAACGGCCCTGCTGGGTCGCCGGAGCCCGATACGGTACGAAAGCTCGCGATGACGTCGCGAGACAAGCAGTTCGAGCCTCGAACCGTCGCCGTGGTGGTAGGGGAAACCCTTACGTTTCCCAATGTCGATGACATCATGCACAACGTGTTCTCGCTGACGAAAGGAAACCGTTTCGACCTCGGGCTCTATAAGTCGGGGGCGAGCAAGGACTTCGTTTTCGCCAATCCCGGGCTCGTGAGGGTCTACTGCAACATCCATCCTCAAATGAGTGCCTTCGTTCACGTGCTCCCGAACCGACGCTTCGCTTGGGCGGAGCCGGACGGCTCGTTTCGGATCGAAGGGGTGCCTCCGGGACAGTACACGCTACGATCGTGGCACGAAGAGGGCGAGAGCTCCCAACCGATCGTCGTGAGTGAGCAAGGGGCCGGAAACGTAATGGTGAAGCTCGATATCAGCAGCTTCAAGAAGCGCCCCCATTTGAACAAGTTCGGCAAGCCCTACAAGAGGAAGCGTGGCAAGTACTGAATCTCTGTGGTCACGGCTGAACCTCCAGGCAAAGATTTTTCTCCTTTGCCTCTTTCTCGTCCTCGGGCTGAGTGGCACGCTATTGCTATTCTCGATGCAGCGCTCCGATGCGCTCGCGATGGATTCGCTCCAATCGGCGTTGGCCGGGACCAGGGATCTGTACGAGAATTTACAGCGCGATCGCCTACAAAAACTGTCCCTGATCAATAGAGTCGTTGCCGAGGCGCCGTACTTCAAAGCAGCGGTCGCGGAAATGGATCCGGCGACGACCCTCGACTCGGCCCGTCAGATGGTCGAGGACGTCGGGAGCGATTTCATGATCGTCACCGACTATCGAGGCACCGTCGTGGCTCGGACGGATATACCGGAGCAGCGCGGATTCGATATGTCCGCGGATCCTCTCGTGGGCTATGCGCTCCAAGGAGACGAAGTCGGTGGGGTTTGGCTGGAGGAGGGGCGTCTCTATCACGCGGTGTCGGTACCGCTCGTATTCGGACCGGAGCTCGTGGGCACGATCGTCTCTGGTTACGAGATCGGTGATGCCTTGGCCTCCTCCGTGCAGAGGTTTGCGAATTGTGATGTCGCTTTTCTCGCGACGGGAGATGGCGGCTACATCGCCACCGGCTCGACTCTAGCCGAGAACACCGGCACTCTCGCACGCTGGGCCGAGTCCCCGGGACAAGAGCAGAGCGCGGGCGCGGACCTGCGGGTGGAGCTCTCCGGGGAGACCTATCAAGTTATCTTCGCGCCCCTCGAGACCGCGGATGAAGAACAGGTCGGCATGTTCGTCGCGCTTCGCTCGCGAGATGCCGAGCTCGCGCCGTTTCAAGCGTTCCAGCGAAGCGTCCTCCTGGCCGGGCTCGCGGGGATCCTCCTCGCAGGCGTGGCGAGTCACTTCTTCGCGCGCGGCCTCGCGAGACCTATTCAGCAGCTCGTCGAGGTCACCGACAAGATTCGAGAGGGCGACTATCGTAGCGAAGTAGCCGTGACGTCGGGCGGAGAGATAGGAGCGCTCGCGAAAGCTTTCCGAGCCCTACTCGGGGAGCTGAGAGAAAAGCAGCTCATGGAGAAGTTTCTCTCCCGCTCAGCGGCGGAGATGATTCAGCGCACGGAATCCGGCTCGAACGTCGGAGCCGAGACTCGACCCGTGACGGTGTTGTTCTCCGACTTGAAGGCCCATGCGGCGTTTCACGGCGACGACGTCGATCCGTCGAAAGTGCTCACGAAAGTCAATGAGGCCTTGAGCCGGCAAGCGGATCTGGTGGAGCGCTATGGAGGCTCTGTCGACAAGTTCGTCGGTGACCGGATGATGGCGGTCTTCGACGGGGAGGATCGGGTCTGGCCCGCCATCCGTTGCGCGATCTCGATCCAGCATCTCGTGGAGCTGGACGAAGACGACGCCGCTCTCATTCCCAGCATGGGGGTGAGCTCCGGCAACGCTATCTATGGAGCGGTCGGGAGCACGGATCGGCTCGACTACACGCTGCTCGGGGATGCGGTCCATATCGCCGGCCGTCTAGCCTCGAACGCCCATCCGGGTGAGGTCTTGTTGTCCGGTGAGGCTTACGAGAAAGTCGCGAGCCGTACGAGCGCGGAGCCTCTTCCGGGCTTGATCGTGCACGGCATGGACCAGCCTCTGCCCGTTTATAGCCTGTCGACCGGGACGAGCCGTCAGGCCCAGTTGTCCGAGTCGAGAGCCGCGGCGCTCGACGACAATGCCGCGACCCAGCTCAACCAGGCCGATCGCCCATCGGACGGAGAGCCGGTTTTGAGCTTGGCGTCGCTCGAGCCGGGGACCATGCTTGGAACGCGCTACGAAATACGAAGAGTGCTCGGAAGTGGCGGCATGGGTATGGTGTTCCAGGCCCAGGACCATGACCTCGACGAGCCCGTGGCGGTCAAAGTGCTCCGGCCCGAGATCGCGTCGATGGACCCCTCCATCTTGGACCGGTTCAAGACCGAGATCCGCGTCGCTCGCCGGATCGCCCATCGAAACGTGGTCAAGACTTTCGATTTCGGTGAGGCGAGAGGGATCCGCTTCATCACGATGGAGTTCGTGCAGGGCATGACGCTGAAGCAGTTGATCCGTAATCGCGGCGCGCTGCCGCTGGGCGTCGGATTACAGATTGCCAAGCAAGCCTGCGCCGGTCTCGTCGCAGCCCATGACGCGAACGTCGTGCATCGGGACGTGAAACCGCAGAACATCATGCTCACGCCTCAAAGCGAGGTCAAGATCATGGACTTCGGAATCGTGAGAGAGAACGACCGCGCGAGCGGTACGCAAACCGGAATGGTCGTGGGCACGCCTGACTACATGTCACCCGAACAAGCTCAGGGAAAAGGGGATTTGGACCACCGAAGCGACGTGTACTCCCTGGGCGTGGTCTTGTTCGAGATCTTCACCGGCAAGCTCCCCTTTGGCGGCGATTCTCCGTTCAGCGTTGCGATGAAGCACGTGCAACAACCGCCGCCCGAGCCGCGGTCCCTGCAACGAAACCTGCCCGAAGGCCTTCAAAACGTCATCCTGCGATGCATGAGCAAGGACCCTGCGGCGCGCTACGAGAAGATGAGCCATCTCCATGCGGAGCTGTATCGGATCTCGGTCGCGGGAAAAGGCTGAGCAACTAGTTGCGGGAGGCGTGCGGGTAGCGTATCCGCGCGTTGACGATGCCTAGCTCGACCCTGCGGTTTCTTGCCCGAGCCGCGGCCGTCGTGCCTTTGGCAATCGGTTGGGTTTTTCCGAAGCCTTCGACGGTCATGATGCGCTCGTCGATGCCGGTCTTGACGAGGTAGTCCCGCACGGCGCGAGCGCGTCGCTCGGATAAGGTTTGATTGTACTGAGCCGTGCCCACATCGTCGGTATGGCCGTTGACGTAGACCGCATAGTCGTCGGAGGTCATCAGGATTCCGGCGATGCGGCTGAGGAGCTCACGATCCGCGGCCGACAAGATGGCTTCGTCGAAGCCGAACTTGATGGACTCTTCCCCGAGGTTCATGACCAGTCCGAGTGCCGTCCGCCGGGTCTCGGCGATCTTTCCGAGCGCCTCCGACAGCCTGTTCAGCTCGTTCTCCGTCTCTTGACGAATACGCTCGGTCTCCTCGCGAGCGGTCTCGGCGTCTTCACGAGAGATTCGAGCGTCTTCTTCTGCCCGCTTCGCACCCGCCTCCGCGAGGCGACGTGCGTCGGCCGCGGCTTCCGCGGCGCTTGCTGCTTTCTCGGCGCGCTCGAGCGCACGCTCGGCGGTGTCGTTCGCCTCGGTCGAGACACTCGCAAGCTCCGTCACACGTGAATCGATCGCGTCCAAACGGTCCAACACGCGCGTGCCGACGAGTCCGACCCCCGCGACTCCAGCGAAGACCAGGAGGATCACGACGACGAGAATGGCGGTGCGATTTCGGCCGCCGGTCGAGCGCGATGGTCGAGATGGAATCATGATGCCTTCCAGCTTAGCGCAAACTCTTCGAGGGTCTAGATTATCATTGGCTTGGACATGCGAGAAGACGAATGGTCGAGGGTGGACGCGATCCTCGAGGCGACGCTCGACAAAGCGCCCATCGACCGAGCACGATTTCTGGCGGCGGCCTGTGCCGGTGATGCGGCGCTCGAGCAAGAAGTACGGCGTCTACTCGCGCTCGCGGAAGAGGAAGACGACGTGCTCGTCCCGGAGCGCGGCCTCGACGGACCGCTCTGGGCCGACGTGGTCGAAGAGCTCGGCGGCGACGAGCACCTGGAGACAGGCCAACGTATCGGCGACTTCGAGATCACGGGCTTTCTCGGCCGCGGGGGAATGGGGAGCGTCTATCGAGCTCGGGATCGCGATCTCGAACGTGAGGTCGCGATCAAAGCGCTTTCGAAACGGGTCGCGCCCGACGTCTCGTTCGTGCGCCGGTTTCAACGAGAGGCGAAGCTTCTCGCGAGCTTGAACCATCCGAATATCGGAGCGATCTACGACCTCGTCATCGACAACGATCATCCTTACTTGATCCTCGAGCTCGTCGAAGGGGAGACATTGTTCGAGAGGCTCGCACGAGGACGGATCCCGACACCTGACGCTCTCCGGATCGCTTTGCAGCTCGTCGAAGGTATCGAAGCCGCTCACAACAAAGGGGTCGTGCATCGGGATTTGAAGCCCGGAAACGTGACCATCAACACCGAAGGTCGGGTCAAGATTCTCGACTTCGGGCTTGCGAAATCGAGAGATGAGGAACCTCCGGCCCGAAGCGAGCCGGCGACCACCCAGACCGGGATCGTTCTGGGAACCCCGAGCTATATGAGCCCCGAGCAAGCGCGGGGCGATGTCGTCGATGAGAGAACCGATATCTGGTCGTTCGGCTGCATCGTTTACGAGATGCTGACCGGAGCGCGGTGCTTTCGTGCGGGGAGTGCGTCGGATACGGTGGCCGCGGTGCTTCGTGACGACGTCGACTGGAGTCTCCTGCCCGAAGAAGTGCCCTCCGAGCTACACCGTCTCCTTCGGCGGTGCCTGGAGAAGACGCCGAACGATCGGTTCCAGAACATCGGCACGATCCGGGTCGAGCTCGCGGAGCTCAGCGGCGAGGAGCTCGTGCCACGCTCGGAGACCGACAACATGATGTTCGGAGTCGTGCTCGGCGCGGCCGCATTGGTCCTGGCCTTGGCGGCGATCGCCTATTTCGTTTGGTTCGGAGCTCCAGGAGAGTTCCGCCTGGAGAATCCGGTACAGCTCACCTCGACCGAGATCCGCGAGGATTTTCCGGCATATTCTCCGGATGGCCAGATGCTCGTCTATGCCTCGATGTCCGGCAGCTCTTGGGACCTCTACGTCCAACGGAACGGAAACCCGCCTGTCAACCGCTCCACCGATTTCGACGGGATCGACTATGCGCCAAGCTGGTCTCCAGACGGGCGCGAGATCGCGTTTCGCTCCGAGCGAGACGGCGGGGGGATCTTCGCTATCTCGAGCGAGTCGGGAGCGCCGCGCAAGTTGGTCGAAGACGGTGACGCGGTGAACATGTCGTCATCCCCCCAGTTTTCTCCGGACGGCAAGCATCTCGCCTACGCGGTCTTCGACCGGGAGCAGCGCGGTGTCCAGGCGCTCGAGATTCTCACCCTCGCCTCCGGAGAGAGCCGCGTCGTCGATATCGGACTCCGGTGGAATTGCTTGTGTCAGCTCGCGTGGTCGCCCGACGGCAAGACGCTCGCTTACGTCGATGCGCAAGATCCGAATGCTCCCGTCACGCAATTGTTCCTGTATCGATTCGAAGACGCGACGTCCATTCCTATCACCGATGGCCTTACGAGACATTGGAGCCCGAGCTTCTCGCCAGATGGAAGTGCTCTCTTCTATGTTTCGGATCGACGAGGGACCAGCGATCTATGGAGACAGCAGTTGCGCCGCGACGGATCGCCTGCCGGCGACCCGGTGGCGGTGACGGCTGGGGTGGGGATGCGCCACGCCAACCTTTCTCCGCGTGGCGACAGGCTCGTCTACTCGCGCGGACGGCGGGTAGGAAACCTCTATCGAGTACCCTATCTATCGGAGTCTCGAGCGAGCTGGCCGGATGTCGAGCAGCTGAGCTTCGATCAAGCCTATGTCGAGTTCGTCGACGTCTCGCCCGATGGCAAGCGTGCCGTCGTGAGCTCCGACCGGGCCGGTAACCCGGACCTATGGGAAGTTCCCACCGATGGAGGGGACCTCATTCGGCTAACGGATGATCCGACGCCGGATTGGCTGCCGGCCTTCTCGCCGGATGGTCGAGCGATTGCGTTCTACGCGTACCGTAGTGGGAATCGCGACCTTTGGATCATGCCGGGCTCGGGCGGGCCTGCGCGCCAGCTCACGAATGACGCAGCCTCGGATGCGTCACCCGGATGGTCCGCGGATGGCCGAGAGATTTACTTCTATTCCAATAGGGACGGCAACGTCGATCTTTGGAGCATTCCTATCGGGGGCGGGGAGCCTCGCCGCCTCGTCGAGGACCCGGGGACCGAACGCTTTCCGCGTGCTTCACCTGACGGACAGTGGCTCTCCTACACTTCCTCTCGCGAAGGTTCGTCCACGGTATGGATCCAGCCGGCATCCGGTGGAGAGCGCCAGGCGGTCGTGACGGATAACGCGTTCTATCCGATTTGGACCGCGGACAGCGACGGGCTCCTCTTCACCCCCGGCCGCACCGGCGGAGATGACATCTGGCGCGTGAGTCTAGACGGCTCCGATGCGCGTCCAATCACTGATTTGGGAGGTCGGGTGGGTCGGCTGGCCCGCGCGGCGCTGGCGACGGACGGAGCTTTCGTTTACTTTGTCTGGGAGCAAGATCTCGGTGATCTGTGGGTGATGGACGTCGAAGACGGACGTTAGGGAGAAGAACGAATGGCCGACGAGCTACCTATCGCATGCGAGCGGGACACGTTCGCAAGTTCGCAGCGCACCCGACAACGAGAGCTTTGGTCCTCGCTGTGTGAGTCCCTTCTCGACAAGCGGGAGCTCGACGAGGGGTTCTCGTTAAAGCTCCCGGGTGACAAGTTGATGGAAGCGTCCGAAGTGATGATGCTCGAGCGTCAGTGTTGTCACTTCGTGAACCTTCGTCTGGATGCGGCAGCGGGTGACTCGGCGATATGGCTCACCCTCGAAGGCCCCCCAGGAACGAAACGCGTGCTCGAAACGGAGCTCGAGCTCATCTTGGGCGCGCCGCGTCCTTGAAGGGTTTTCCCTCTCGGGCCAATCGCTCCAGCAGGGTAGCGGGCGTGGCCCAAGCGCCTTGGTCTTCCTCCCAGGAAGAAAGCGCCGCGACGATGTGGTCGAGGCCTACACTCTCGCCGTAGCACATCGGCCCGCCTCGATAGCGCGGGAACCCGTAGCCGTGCATCCACACCACGTCGATATCGCTCGCCCGCAGTGCTATGCCTTCATCGAGGATCTTCGCACCTTCATTGATCAAGGCGTAGATGCACCGCTGGACGATCTCTTCGGCCTCAATCGTGCGCCGGGCGATGCCCAGCTCTTTCGACACCGACTCGATGAGCTCTCGGATTTTTGGATCGGCGATGGGATCACGGTTGCCGGGCTCGTAGCGATACCAGCCCGTTCCCGTCTTTTGCCCGAAACGGCCTTGCTCGCAGATTCGATCCGCGATCGGTGAATAGCGAAGTTGGCTGTCTCGGGTGGCGGCCTGGTTTTTTCTCACCGCCCAACCGATGTCGAGGCCGGCCAGATCCGCCATCGCGAAGGGTCCCATCGGCATCCCGAAGTCGTAGAGCGCCGCATCGACTTGCTCGGGGAGGGCTCCTTCTTCGAGGAGAAACTCCGCCTGCCGCCGGTAGGCGTAGAGCATCCGATTGCCTACGAAACCGTCGCACACTCCGACCAACACGGCTGTTTTTCCGAGCCGCTTCGACAATCTCATGATCGTCGCGACGGTCTCTTTCGAGGTCTCTTTGCCGCGAACGTTCTCCATCAGCGTCATGATGTGGGCGGGACTGAAAAAATGAGTCCCGACCACCTTCTGGGGGCGGCCAGTGGCTGTGGCGATCTCGTTGATGTCGAGCGTCGACGTGTTGGTGGCTAGGATTGTTTTCGGCTCGCAGGTCTCGTCCAAGCGCCGAAAGACATCCTTCTTTACTTCCATCGACTCGAAGACGGCTTCGATGACGAGCTCTTCTGAGGCGAGCTCGGAGAGATCCACCGTGCCTCTCACTCGCGATAGCCGCCGTTTCATCTCGGCCTCCGGGATGCGTCCCTTGTCGACACTCGATCGATAGCTGTCGCGGATGCGCTCGAGACCGCGCTCGAGTGCCTCGGGCGTGTCCTCAACGATCGTTGCCGCGATGCCCCGATTGACGAAGCTCATCGCGATGCCGCTTCCCATCGTGCCGCAGCCCACGATGCCGACATGCTCGATCTCTTTAGTCGATACGCTCTTGTCGATGTCCGGGATCTTGGCGGCCTCACGTTCCGCGAAAAAAGCATGACGGAGTGCCTTCGCTTGCTGGGAGTCCACGAGCTCGACGAAGAGCGCTCGCTCTACACCCACGCCTTCGGCGAATGGAAGCTCGGCTGAAGCGCGTACGGCGTCGACCGCTTTCGGAAGAGCGAGGAAGCCTCGATACTTCTTCGCGAAGCGGGCGGGAACTTCCACCAGGGCTCTGTCGTCTCTGGAGACGGTTCTCGCGGAGACCCTATCGATCGGTTTGCCCTCGGCGATGAACTGCCGCGCGTAGGCGACCGCTGCGCCGACGACATCGCTATCGACGACGGCGTCGATACTTCCGTCCGCGTGAGCCGCTGCGGCGGGCACGAGCGCTCCGGAGAGGATGAGCTCCAAGGCGGTGGCGATCCCGACGAGCCGAGGCAGACGCTGAGTGCCACCGGCCCCGGGAATGATGCCCAGCGTGACTTCGGGCAGGCCCACCCGCGCGTCGTTCGCCGCGAGCCGCGCGTGGCAGCCCAAGGCGAGCTCGAAACCCCCTCCGGCGGCGACGCCGTGGATCGCGGCGACGACGAGCTTGTCGGATCGCTCGATCCCATCGATCACTTTCGGCAGGGTAGGGGTTCCCTCCGGCGGCGTTTGGCCGAGCTCGCGGATGTCGGCACCTGCGCAAAAGAGCTTTCCGCTGCCGGTGATGACGATCGCATCGACACTGTCATCGGCGGCGGCGTGAGTCATCTCATCGGCCAAGCCTTGTCTCACCGCGGCTCCGAGCCCGTTGACCGGCGGGTAGTCGATCGCGAGGACACGGATCCCCGCGTGATCCGTTCGGGTGACAGCCTCGCTCATGAGCTCTCTCGTTGGGCTCGGGTCGACCCCGGCATTAGGATTCTGGATGCCGGTGATAGACCTTGTCGGTAATTTTCCAGCCCTCTTCGAGCTTCAGGAGCGACAAGTAATCCGTGTAGATATGTTTGCCGTCGTGAAGGAGCTCAACTTTGACGATCGCAGCGTCGCCGGTTACATCGAGGATAGGGAAGCGGTGGGTCCAGCTCTCCCGCGTGTAGTCAGGCTTGGATTTTCCAGTCTCGATGGCTCCGATCCAGGTCTCGATAGGGTATTCGCTCAAGGCACCTTTCGAGACGCCGTGGATCTTGAAGACCGGATGAAAACCGTCGCGCATCGCTTCGGTATTCTGCTCGTTGAAGGCGCCGTGAACATAAGACCGGATGACGTGATCTCGGATCTCGTCGGCGGCGATATCGGACGCGCTTTTCTCGACCCCGACGGCCAAACTTCCGGCCACGAGTAGTCCCAGCAAGCTCAGCCAGACCAAGGGGCGGCCGACGGAAGAAGGGTAGTGTGAGTGATTCATCATGTGCCTCCGGAATTCTTCGCTGGAGAATAACAAACAAACGGCGTGGATGGGTCTCGAACGACGAGAAACGCTCGGACGACGGAGGGGTCGTCAGCCGGCGAGAGCGCCGTAGACCAAAGCAGCCGCGGTGGCGCCGGCAAGCGGACCCACCACGGGGATCCACCCGTAGCTCCAGTCGCTGTCCCTCTTGTCGGGCACCGGTAGCAGCGCATGCGCGAGTCTCGGGCCGAGGTCGCGTGCGGGATTGATCGCATAACCGGTCGTGCCGCCGAGAGAAAGCCCGATCGCGAGCACGACGAGCCCGACCGGCAAAGCGTCGAGCGCGCCCAACCCGGACTCCGGCGCGGCCATGGCGAGCACCGCGAGCACGAGAACGAACGTGCCCACCGCTTCGGAGAACAGGTTGTCGAATGTGCCTCGCAGCGCCGGCGCGGTGCAAAAGGTGGCTAGCTTGAGGTCTTTGTCGTCGGTAAGCTCGTAGTGCTTTCGGTAAAGGAGCCACACCAGCTTGGAGCCGAGCATCGCACCGAGGATCTGCGCGACCCAATAAGGCCCGACTTCAGACCAGGGAAAGCTGCCGGCGACCGCGAGCGCGAGGGTCACCGCGGGATTGATGTGAGCACCGCTGATAGGCGCGACGATGGCGACGGCGACGAACACTGCGGCGCCCCACCCCGCGGTGATGACGAGCCAACCGGAGTCGTGGCCCTTGGTGCGCGAGAGGAGCACGTTCGCGACGACTCCGTTTCCCAAGAGGAGGAGCACGGCCGTGCCGACGAGCTCAGCTACGAATGTCGACATAGATAACCTTTCGCGAGGGCTTCGAACGCCTCTACTTGTTCCTCGATCCAGCCTGCATCTCGACCGAGCTCGACCGCCATCAGGCTCGCGACTCGCGGGGCCATCTCGACCGCGGTGCGTGCTCCCAGGAGGAGGCTCCGCACCCGCCGCGACAAGAAATCCTCGACGGTACGGGCCATCTCGTGTCGAGCGGCCCACACCGCTTCCCCTGCGAAAACACTCGATTCGGGATGGAGTCGCTCGGCATATCCAGGCTGCTCGCGCAGGAGATCTTCGACTTGCGGCGCGTCCGCGCCATAGCTCGCGAGGGTCCCGAACGCGGCAGCGTTTTGATGATAACCGTGGAGTCGAAGCGTTCTCGTGATGGAAGGTTTTTCCTGAAGTCCGCCGACGGTTGCCGCCTGGTCGATCGTGTCCTCCGCCATCTTTCGATAGGTCGTCCACTTACCCCCGGCAATCGTGACGAGCCCCGACCGGGACACGTGGAGCGTATGGTCTCGAGAGATTTCGGCCGTATCGCCATCACCGCCGGTGCTGACCAACGGACGGATACCCGCGAAGACGCTGAGAACGTCCTCTCGTTTTGGGTCGCGCGTCAGATAACGCGCCGCGTGCTCGAGCAAGAAATCGATCTCCTCGTCGCGAGCCGTCGGTTCGTACGAGACCTCATCGAGGGGCGTATCCGTCGTCCCGACCACGACGCGATCGTGCCACGGGATCGCAAACAAGACTCGCCCGTCGTCCGTGTGCGGCACCATGATCGCGCTATCGGATGACAGAAACGCACGATCGATCACGATATGGACGCCCTGGCTGGGTCGGATCAGTCGAGCGGCGTCGGGCTCATCGAGCTTGCGCAGGCTGTCGGTGAACGCACCGGTCGCGTTGACGACTACGCGTGCTTGGATATCCACTTCCAGCCCGGTCTCTTCGTCTCTGGCCTTGACGCCGGCGACAGCTCCGCTCGAGCTCTTCTCGAAGCTCGTTACCGTCATGTAGTTCAACAGGGTGGCGCCGAGGTCGGCACCGGTCTGAGCCATGTCGATGGCGAGTCTGGCATCGTCGAACTGACCGTCGAAATAGATCACGCCGCCTCGCAGACCCTCGGTCTCGAGCGTGGGAAGCCTCTCGAGCGTCTCCTCCCGGGAGAGGTTGCGAGACGCTCCGAAGCCCAGCTTTCCCGCCATCATGTCGTAGACGCGAAGCCCCACGCCGTAAAACGGCGCTTCCCACCAGTCGTAGTTGGGGACCACGAAGGGGAGGTCGTGCACCAGATGGGGGGCGTTGTCTCGCAAGAGTCCCCGTTCTCTCAATGCCTCGAGCACCAGAGAGACATTGCCTTGCTGCAAATAGCGCACCCCGCCATGAACGAGCTTGGTGCTTCGACTGGAAGTGCCGCGGGCGAAGTCCCCCGCCTCGAGCAACAAGGTACGGTAGCCACGTGCCGCGGCGTCGATCGCAGAGCCCAGGCCGGTGGCCCCCCCTCCAATGACGACGACGTCCCACAGCGCGGGCTCGGCCCTGAGTCGTTCCATCATCGCTGTGCGATTCATCGGCTCGGGTCCTCGATCCTCGTTGTCGCTCGGTTGCCAGCCCGCCTCGGATGGGAAGCCAGCTTCTTCCGGCGAGCCGTAGAGTAACATCCACCTCATGAGTTCTGGTCTAGCTTTGCTCGTCGTCGTTCTCGCTCAGGTGCCGGACTGGGAGAACCCCGAGGTGTTCGCGCGCAACCGAGAGGCGCCTCACACGAGCTACGTGCCGTTCGAAACGGTGGACGGGGCGTTGAGCTTCGACCCCGAGCGCTCGCCTCACTACTTTTCGCTCAACGGCGAGTGGAAATTTCGATTCGTCGGCCGCCCGGCGGATAGACCTCGGAACTTCCACGCGCGCGACTTCGACCTCAGTGATTGGGACACCATCGAAGTCCCCGGCAACTGGGAGCTCCAAGGCCACGGGACGCCGATCTATCTCGACGCCGGGCTACCTTTCGCGCCGGAGCCGCTACCCCCTTATGTGAACCACGAGGACAACCCGGTCGGCTCCTATCGACGGAGCTTCACGCTGCCTGAGAATTGGCGCGGCGGCGAGGTGTACCTCCATTTCGCAGGGGTTCGCTCGGCTTTCGTCGTGTGGGTCAACGAGCACGAAGTGGGTTATAGCGAGGGCAGCAAGACCCCGGCGGAGTTTTTGGTGACGGACTACCTCCGAGCCGGTGAGAACACGGTCGCCGTCGAGGTGTATCGATATAGCGATGGGAGCTACCTCGAAGACATCGACTACTGGCGACTGAGCGGCATCGAGCGAGACGTCTTCTTGTTTCGAGCTCCGAAAGACCACATCCGTGATTTCGCGATCCGCGCCGAGGCGGACGGACGGCTGGAAGTCGACGTCGAGACTCGTGGAGACCCGCCAGTCACGATGACGTTGCTCGACCCCGACGGCGGACATGTGTTGGACTTCGCCGGAGCGACGCTTTCCTCTCGGCTCGAAGCGCCGCGACTTTGGAGCGCGGAACGCCCGACGCTCTACACGCTGATCTTGCGCGTCCCCGGACAGGTCATCGCGACTCGAGTCGGCTTTCGAACGGTCGCGGTGACCGACGGCGTGTTGCGGGTCAACGGGGTCGCAATCCTGCTCAAAGGCGTCAATCGGCACGAACATGATCCGGACCGAGGACGGACGGTGTCCGAAGCGTCGATGCGCCGAGATATCGAGCTGATGAAGGCGTTCAACATCAATGCGGTTCGCACCAGTCACTACCCGAATCACCCCAAGTGGTACGAGCTATGCGACGAGTACGGCCTCTACGTTGTCGACGAGGCGAACATCGAGTCGAACGGAGTGAGCTTCGATCCAGAGGTGACTCTCGCGAACCGCCCCGAATGGAGAGCTGCGCATCTCGACCGTACGGAGAGAATGGTCGAGCGTGACAAGAACCATCCGTCCGTGATCCTGTGGTCGCTCGGAAACGAGGCGGGGGATGGGTCGAACTTCGAAGCGACCTATGCCTGGGTGAAGCAAAGAGATCCGAGCCGGCCGGTCCTCTACGAGATGGCGGACCTGCGGCCGCACACCGACATCGTCGCGCCGATGTATGCGCGTATCCACCTGCTCGAAGACTACGCCGCCGAACGCCGTGAGCGTCCCTTGATCCTCAGCGAGTACGCGCACGCGATGGGTAACAGCGTCGGTAACTTGAAGGACTATTGGGACGTCATCTATGCGCACGAGCAATTGCAGGGCGGCTTCATCTGGGACTGGGTCGATCAGGGGATCCGGCAGACCCACGAGAACGGCCAAAGCTATTTTGCCTATGGAGGGGACTTTGGTCCGCCCGAGACGCCGAGCGGCGCTAATTTTTGTATCAACGGGCTCGTATCCCCGGACCGGGAGCCGCATCCGAGCTTGTGGGAGGTCAAGAAGGTCTACCAATCGGTACACTTCGAGCCGGTCGATCTCGCTTCCGGCAGGCTCTCCCTTCGAAACGGCTACGACTTCACGAATCTATCCGCGTTCGAGTTGCGCTGGAGGGTAATGGCCGAGGATCAGGTCGTCGCCTCGCAGGCCGGGTTGACACTCGATATCGAGCCTCACGCGTCGGACGTCCTGAGCTTGGAGCTCCCGACCATCACCCCCGCCCCTGGCGTCGAGTATTTCCTGGAGCTCGGCGTCTTCGACAATGACGGCACCGAGCGTGCGTGGGAGCAGTTTCGACTGCCTTGGGAAGCGCCGAAGGCCGCGGTCGACGTGCGGCGCGTGAGCAAGATGACCCCCTCGATCGATGGGGAGGAGCTCCATATCGCAGGGGATCGGTTCGTCGTCTCATTCGATATGCGGACTGGAGAGCTCTCGTCGATTCGCTATGACGGGGTGGAGGTCGTCGCTTCAGGAGCCCGTCCGAATTTTTGGAGGGCTCCCACGGATAACGACTACGGTAACGACATGCCTCGTCGCCTCGGGGCGTGGCGCGCGGCGGGGCCCGACCGCGTGATCGAGAACGTGTCCTACCGCCAGAACTCCGATCGTGACGTCATCGTGGACGTCGTCGCGCGCTTGGACCCTGGAGCATCGTTGTTGACGACGAGCTATCACGTCTTCGGGAGCGGTGACATCGTCATGGACCTACGCTTCGAACCGGGAGCCCCCGACGTGCCCGATCTTCCTCGCTTCGGCCTGAGCTTCACTTTGCCGCGACGGTTCGACACGATGACCTGGTTCGGGCGCGGGCCTCATGAAACCTATTGGGACCGTCGCTCCGGCGCCCGGGTCGGCCGCTATGAGGGGAGTGTGCTCGATCAATATCACCCGTACATTCGGCCTCAGGAGAACGGGAATAAGACCGATTTGCGCTGGGTCGCCCTCACGGATGAGGCGGGCACCGGCCTTCTCGCGGTGGGTCTGCCGAGGCTGGACGCGAGCGCCTATCCTTTTCTGAACTCGGACTTCGACGCGGGAGACGAGAAGCGTCAGAGGCACACGACGGACGTCACTCCCCGCGATCTCGTGACCTTGAATCTAGACTATCGTCAAATGGGAGTGGGAGGGGATACCAGCTGGGGTGCGCGGACCCATCCCGAGTACACCCTGCCGGCGGTGAGCTACAGCTTTCGGATCCGGCTTCGACCGTTCTCGTCCGCCGACGCGGACGTCCGGACGCTCAGCAGGGAACGGTTCTAAGGGGGGGCGACCCTCACCGGGGCGCGGTGGTGGCGTGCGCTGAATGAAGCTAGCGCTGCGCGGTGACGACGGGCGCTAAGCGAAGCTCAGCGCTTGGCGGTCGCGACTTCGGGCAGGTCTCGAGAGCTGGCGTCCAAATCTTCGTCGTAGGGGACCCCATCGGCTTGAGCCTCATGGTAGAGAGCCTCGGAAGACTCCCGTTTGTCCGTCTCGCGTTGTTTGCTCACCCGGATGTCAGTCATGGCTTCCCCTCAGTGTAGCGTTTCGATCTACACTTTTCGTGATTCCCCAATAGTGATGCAAATTACAGGCCAAGCCATGCGGGGACCAGATAATCGGCCTAAAATGCTGTCGGACAGTCGATTTGGTGCTATTCGGGGGCCTTCTCCGTCAAAAGTACCGCGTAGAAATGACTCTCTTAGGTAAGTATCTATACACTCGAACTGTAACGAGTTCCAAAAAATTGAACTCGGATCCGACTTTTTGTCGCTAACGGACCCACGCGAACACTTCGAGCGTGTAACCCTCGGGGTCTTTGAACCCGAAGGCCTTGACGTTTCCATCGGCGCCGAGCTTGGGGCCGTCGCCGACGTCGACCCCCTTGTCTTTGAGGTATCGCCACCACACGTCGACCGCGGCCTCCTCGACGACCATGCTGAGCATCACTGGCTTTTCGGCGGAGGGCTTGTGTGCGCCGCCGGCGGCGTTGACGAGCCCGACCGAGCTGGATGGAGAGATCTTGTAGATCTTGACCCATTCGAGGTCGAACTCGAGCTCCAGCCCGAGGACCTCTCCATAGAACGTGTGGGCTCGGTCTAGATCCGAGAAGTAGAGAAACGTGACCTGGCTCGTTACGGGTGGGGCTTGTGCCTCTGCCTCCACGGCGATGCCGCCGA
>JAJCXL010000474.1 GCA_029263435.1 Acidobacteriota bacterium
CTCGATGTGGCCAGCCTCGTTCGTCAGGTCGGACGAACCGAGTTGCTCCCCCTGATCGGTGTCGAGGGCTTCGCCGCCGCCGAGATGCGCTGACACGGAGCCAATCGATGATCGCAGACCTGCGAGGGAAGACCACACTCGATCCTCGGTACCGCTGGAGGAACCCACTCCGGATGATGGGACCAGCTTCTTCGCCTCCCACGAGGGGACTGTTGCATTCTGTGTGTAACAGTCCCAATCGATCTGGGTCGGAGACCACCCGTGTCGATTGTCCGAGTCGCCCGTTCGGGTCGGGTTCGAGCGGCAGCCTTGTGGGTCCAGCCGTTCTCCGATCCTCTCTTCGTATACGGGGACGGCTAGCGGTGCGCTTCTAGGTGCTGGGGACGCGACCGAGGTGTTTGGGTTCTCGCCCGCACAGGAGCCATGCGCCGGTTGCGGCGAGGACTGGAATTCCGATGGCAATAGCGGTGATTGCTTGTACTGGCACGACAAAGCCGAACTCCGCTTTGGGATCTGACATGACGGCGAGGAGCGCGAGGTATCCGGCTGGGACGGCGAGCAGGGCTGCGGTGAGAGCGAGTAGCCCGGCTGTGGCGCTACTGACGAGGCGGCGTGTCCTTGCGGGCGCGCCAACCGCCGCGAGTGTTCGTGCGTCTTGAGCTTGTTCGGAGCGGATGAGGGTGACGACGATCGCGAGCACGGTGAGCGCGAGGATCGATCCCGCGGCGATGGCGTTTCGTCGGATCGCCCTCTGGTTGGCGGTGTCTCGTTGCAGGGTTGTTTTGAGCTCGTTGTCGGCGGCGGCTCGAACCAGCGCTGTCTTGGCTTCGTCGTTGATCGGTTGTGGTGTGATGAGGAGCCATCCGCCGATTCGGGTTTGAAGTTGGTGTTGGTCCACAGCTGCCGAAGTCAACCAGAACTGGGCAACGGAGCTGTGGTTGGCGAGCGGAATTGCTTCCGCTGCCAGGAGATCGGGGGCACCCTCGTTCGCCAACACATCGAACAGGGCGAACTCGCTGATCTGGGTGGTGGTGAGTGCCGCTGAGTCCGAGGACACGAGATCCGCCGGGAGGTCGAACGCTTTGAGAAGGTCTGGGGTCGCGATCCACGGTGATGAACCGTGCCAAATATTTTTGTCGCCATCGAGCGACGGGTAATGCACGAAGACCGGTTCGGTGGAGTTCGCGGGCGCCCCTGGACCTCTCACCAGTGGTTGATGTTCGGACAACGCGACGTACACGGGCACGAGTTGCGCGTCGGGCACCGCTGCCTGAATGGTCTGCGTACTGGCGGCCACCTCAGCTGGGACGGGCTCGATCGAGATCGGCCCACCGAACAGCGCTCCGTCCCGTTGGATGATGGCCATGTTGTCGGGCAGGTTGGGTGGCCGAGATGCGTCGCGGGCGTCCCCTGATGTCGTTGTCACAGCGATCGCGACAGGGATCGCGAGAGCGACAACCAGCGCAGCGATCGCGACGGCCGAGCGGCTTTGGTGGCGCGCGATGTCTCTGGCGGCGATTCGGGGGGCCAGCGGCAACCGACGGGCCAACCTGCCGACGAAGGCGACCAAACTTGGGGCCAGCACCAACACTCCTAGCACGGCGACGACCAGCCCGGCCGCAACAAGGTTTGGATACTTTTGACGAACTCCAAAGCTGAGCGCAACCGCGCCGAGCGAGGTCATCGCAACGCCCGACCACCGGGATCTACGGGTGGGGCGACTATCGGGACGGCGAGCGGCGAGGGCCTCGGTGATGGGCTGGCGAGCCATCGACCGAGCGGGCCACCACGCCGCCGCGCCAGCGGCGAAGACTGCGAGCATCACGAGTGGTGCCACTAGCAGCCAGGGCACCGACAGCGCTGCGATGCGATGCCCGACAGCGTCTTCGACCATGGGCCGGGCTGCGACTGACGCAGCGAACCCGGCGATGACGCCCAGGGTCCCGCCGACAAGCCCAACAGCAGCACCATTGAGCGTGATCGCTTGACGCAGATGGCGCTCGCTCGCCCCGAGCGCGCCGAGCATTCCAAGCTGACGTATACGGCGGCGGGCGATGACGGCGAAGCCGGCAGCGCAAAGCAGAACAACTTCGAGCATCGCAACCGTCGATAGCCCGAACGCCACGGCGACCGACAACAGGCGCTGGCGGTCTTGTTCGGCCAGGATCTCAAAGGAGAAACCATCGACGACAGCACTAAAGCGGGTCAGTTGATCGTCGGTGGCTTCGACCAGCAGATACGCGAGCGTCGGGTCCGGGACCGTTCCCGGAGCGACAACGATCACCGAGTGCGATAGGTCTGATGGGTCTTCGCCCAAGCCCACCACATCGAAGGTGTGGCCGGCCACTTCGATCCTGTCTCCGAGGTTGGTTCTGATCGTGGCCTGACCGCGGGCAACCACTGCTTCCCCTGCCACTTCTGGCATCTTGCCGCTCCGCAGCCGGAACGTCTCGCCTCCGAAGATCGTTGATTCGCCGCGGTCGGTGATCGTGTAGTCATTGGTGGAGCCCGCACGATGACCTTGGGTTGTGTATGACACATCGAGCGCCTCGAAATGGGCCTCGGCGGCTTCGATCGACTCGGCAATGCCGAATCCTTGATCAGCGAAGAGGCCGAGCTCATGGGTCGCTGACCCGAAGCGATCCGATGGTGAGGGCACCGCGTTGTGGGCTATCGAGACACCTAGAGAAGCCGCCGCTGTCGCCACGGTGATAAGGGCCAGCACGAGTAGTTGTTGTCGCCACTCGTGTCGAACGATTCGCCAACCCCAACGGCCCAGCGCTACTCGAGCGCTCACGTCGCACCGTCGGCGATGATCAGCGACTCCGGACCGGGCATTTGTTGGGTCGTGTCAGTGATCACTCCATCTCTGATGAACACGACCCGATCCGCCCACGCTGCCAGCTGCGCATCGTGGGTCACGATCACTCCCGCGGTGCCGGAATCACAGGCACTGCGAACGATCCGCATCACATCCTCGCCGTTGACCGAGTCGAGCGCGCCGGTTGGCTCATCGGCCAACAACAACGAACGCTCGCCGACCACAGCTCTCGCGATGGCTACCCGCTGGCGTTCACCTCCGGACAGGTCGTCAGCGAAACTGCCGGCCTTATCGGCGATGCCGACCTGCTCCAGAGCAGCCATCGCCACTCGGCGGGCCTGCTTCGCTCGCAAACCGTCGAGCTCCAATGGCATCGCGACGTTCTCAGCGGCTGTCAACGAACTCAACAAGTTCAACTCCTGGAACACGTAGCCAATCGACGAGCGCCGCAGCTTCGACCGCTCGTCACGAGTGAGCGACGCGAGGTCAGAACCCTCAAACAGCACCGAACCCGACGACGGGACGTCGAGACCGCCAGCGATAGTGAGCAGCGTTGACTTGCCCGACCCGCTCGGCCCCATGATCGCCACCAACTCGCCCGCGTCAACGGCGATAGAGGCCTCGCTCAGCGCAGTGAACGCCGTCGACCCAGAACCAAAAGTCCGTGTCACGTCGCACAGCTCCAACGTTGTGCTCATCGAATCGTCTCAGACTTCGCCGGTGCGGCAGAGCCCGAATCGGGCACCGGTTCTGGTGTATCGAGTGTCGCTCCCCGACGAAGGCGTGCCTCACACGTGTCGAGCCACCGAACCGCGGCTTCGAGGCGCAACAACTCCGCGTCGATGACCATCGTCGCGGCCAGGTCACCAGCGGCATCAGCCTTGGTCCGGGTGTAGGCCTGCATGACCTCGAGCGTCTGACGCCGATGACTCTGGATCACCTCACCCACATCCACCCCAGGAACGGTGAGCGCCACCATCACCTTGATAACGACCTCATCGCGCGGAGGCCGCCCATCCACCGACGGGGTATGAAGCCAGCGGCGAAGCTCCTCGAACCCGGCACCGGTCAACTCATACAACTTCTGACTCGGGGCATCATCAGACCCGCCCCGGTACTCAACCAACCCGTCGCGCTCCAACCGCCCCAACGTCGCGTACACCTGCCCCACGTTGAGCGGCCAAATTGCGCCCGTACGGGCCTCGAACTCCTCCTTGAGCCGCAACCCGAATTTCGCCTCCGGTGCCAACAACGCCAACAACGCATGGGGAATCGTCATCCCAGGTCCTCACAATACTGAGTATACTGAAATCTGACTATACTCAGTATTCTGCCGCTCGCAAACCGGCGCACGCGAAGCAGGGCTCCAGACGAGCTATGCCAGGGAGATCGTCGCGATGAGCGGACTCGCGACCTTCTACGGCAATACAGGCCCGGCGATAGATGGCCTGTGGGGACCGGAAACTCGGTCGTGGTGTCTTGACCAGGAGAAATGGACTTCTCAGGCCGCTGTGATCACCATCCAATCAGAGCGCGCAGGGTGGGAGTGAAGTGTCGCAAACGCCCCTCCGACACTCGAAGGCACTGATACTCCTATGTCAATGCGGCGAGGTCTTTGAGGAGGATGGGGTGGAGGCGTCGGGCTAGGTAGCGTTTGAGGCAGCGGACAATTTCTCGGTGTGAGAGGCCTTCGGTTTTGCGTCGGTCGCGGTAGCTGCGGGTTTCGGGGTCGCGGCTGAGGCGAACCATGGCGATGATCCACAGGGCGTTGTTTGCTTGGCGATCGCCGGAGCGGTTGAGTCGGTGCCGGCTGGTTTTTCCTGATGACGCCGAGACAGGGTTGACACCACAGAGCGCGGCGAAGCCGGCTTCGGTCTGGATGCGTTCGGCGTTGTCACCGGCGGCGATGAGGAGTTTGGCTGCAACATCGCGTGATACACCTTGTTCGGCGATCAGGTTCGGCGCCGCGATCTGGACCATCACATCTAGGTCCTTGTTGTGGATGTTGATCTCATCGGTGAGGGCTAGCCAGCGTCGGGCCAAGGCCCGTATTGCTCGGCGGGTCACCGTCGCGGGGTCAAGGCCGGTCCCTGGCCGCCACTTCGCCGCGGTCTTAGCCCGTTTGAGTGCGGTCAGGCCACGAAGTTCGTTGCGGGTTGTTTCGGGTGCGGTGACGATCAGTCCGGTCATCTGGTTCGCGGCCTGGGTGCGGGCTTTGAGCGCTGAACGTTTCACCACATGCAAGGTGCGGATCGATTCGACAATCCCGTCACGGGACTTCGGGACACCTGTCGCCTCACCAGACAACACGACGCGTGCTGCTGCTTCGGCGTCCACGGGATCGGATTTGCCGTAGCGGCGGCGGTGTTGACGGTTCACCCGCGCTACCTCGATCACCCGAACTCCCGCATCGGCAAGGAACCGTGTCAACCCTGCACCGTAGGAACCGGTGCCCTCAACCCCGACACTTGACAACTCTCCGAGATGGCGGGCCCACTCGAGCAGTGACCGGTATCCCCGGGCATCGGCCGGGATCTCGATGGTGTCGAGTCGCCGGCCGAGCTGATCGATCGCGACAGCAGTGTGAGTGTCGGTGTGGGTGTCGACACCGACGATGACTTCGACGGCATGTTCTGCCATGGTTGTAGTGCTCCTGATCCTCGACGGTTAGAAGCACCCACCGGCCGGAACGGCGGACAGGACAGTTAGGGCGTCGTGCGAGACTCCTATTAAGTCACCCCGCCCGACCGGTCGGTGCGTATCCAGCCCCAGGAGTTGGTCGACGGATCAGTGCGAAGACACCCGAAGGGTCCGGTTGCATTGCGGGTCAAACCAAACCCCGGAGCAAGACCACACCATCATGACTAACTGTTGCATTGAGCCGAAGGGTCTCTCGTCGTCGTCGCCGATTGGCACGTCGTGCTGTCTGGAAAGCCATGGGACCCCATGCCGCGCCATGTGAAGCAGCATGCCTCAGGCCAGCGGGGCATCCC
>JAJCXL010000475.1 GCA_029263435.1 Acidobacteriota bacterium
TTCGAGAAGAAGGCGTCCGTGGCGGCTTTGCCGGCGATGTAGCTGAAGCTATCGTCCAGCGGCCGGAACCGGACCGCTTCCAGGTAGGCTTCGGGAGAGTCGAACAACGCTGGATTCTGGTTCGGCAGCTCTCGATACCAGAGGTAGTACTCGTCGAGCACCGTTTGGACGAAAGTGTTTTGGCCCAGGATCGAACAATCTTGGGCTTGTGCGGCCGTCTCCCCAAACGCGATCGTGGCGAGAGCAACGGTTAAGGCGATGAAATTCTTCTTCGTTTGGCTCATGATGCCCTAGCGCATTTGAAGCGTGGGAAGCTCTTGGCGTGTGAAGCCCGCCGGGACTTCGAAGACACCCGCATCCACAGTGTTCGAAGAGACCGCTTCGAGCTGCTGCTCGGAGCTCACCGTGCCGTCATCGTCGAAGTGTCGGACGTGAATGGGAAACCCATCCGGCATATCGTCGACGAACATGCTGTCGGTGCCCATTCTTTCCGCCATCGCTTTCATCGACTTTTGCATCGCCATCATCGTCGCTTGGTCTCCCGACGCCATTCCCAGATCGGAGGGCTGAGCGAGGCACAGCTCGCGCACTTTGCGATCGCCTTTATACGCGTCCATCCAGCGGCAAGACAGCCCGGACACCGTGGCGGTACCGGCGCCCTCTCGATAGGTCACTTCTTCTCGAGGGACACCGGGCATCGGCGTGCCCGCGCGGTTCATCATTTCCATCATCTGATTACGTTGCTCTTCGGACATTTCCGCGAGGCGCTCTTTGAGCTGCTCCATCACCTGCTGACGCATTTGGCTCGCTTGATCCATCATCTGGCTCGTCGTGTCCGGGTCGAGCTCCATGTACGACTTCTGTTTGGGCTGCACCGCGAAGAACGTGTTTCCATCCTCGTGATAGAGCAAGAAGGTCTCTTCGTCGGCCCCGGTCTCCATCCGGACTTTGCCGGTCGTGATGGTGACCGTTTGGAGCTCTCCTGCTTCTCCCGGCTCGGTATTTCGAAACGACAAGCTGGTGTCGGCGTGTGCCATGCCGGCCAATAGGGCGGCCAACCCCGCCACGCAAATCTCGAATCTCGCCCTCACCTGAAATCCCTCCTCGGCCGTTATACGAATGACACACGTTTGGCGCTGTAATCGATGTTCCTCCATTCTTCCCCCGATGTCGGAGAAAACGCAAATGTACGATGGGGCGGTGGGATAGCCACCGTGAAGCGCAGTTGATAGGCTCTGTCGCATGAAGCTCGAAACGATCTCGTGGTTACTGCTCTTGTTGATCTCGACCGGTTGCCAGGAGGGCGGGGAAATAGAGCCCGACCTCGACTCAGAACCCTTCCCGGTCGTCGAGGCGACGATCGCTGACATTCAAGACGCTCTCAGGGAAGGTCGGACGAGCTGTGAGCAAGTCGTCGCGGCGTACATCGCTCGGATCGAGGCCTACGACGAGAGCCGGGGCGTCGGGGCGATCACGGTCATCAACCCGAATGCGATCGCAAGCGCGAGAGAGATCGACGCCGCTCTCAGCGAGAATAGAGAGCTCGGGGCACTGTTTTGCGCGCCGATGCTCGTGAAAGACAACTTCGACACGCACGACCTCCCGACGACCGCAGGCTCGGCAGCTCTCGCGGGGAGTCTTCCGCCCGACGATGCGTTCATGGTTCGAAAGATTCGCGAGGCGGACGGCATCGTCGTCGCGAAGACGAACATGGCAGAGTGGGCGTTCAGTCCTCGTCAGACGCAGAGCTCGTCTTACGGCGTCACGGCCAACGTCTACGCATTGGACCGGGTCCCGGCGGGCTCCAGCGGAGGCACCGCTTCCGGTGTGGCCGCGAGCTTCGGCGTTGCCGGTCTCGGGTCGGACACCGGTAACTCCATTCGTGGTCCGTCATCGCACCTGTCCCTCTTCGGCATCCGGTCGACTATCGGATTGACCAGTCGTGACGGCGTCGTGCCGCTCGCGTTCGATCGCGATATCGCGGGCCCGATGACCCGCACCGTCGAGGATGGCGCGCGGGTGTTCGACGTCGTCGCCGGCTACGACCCGAACGATCCTTATACCGAGCTCGGGCGAGGCAAGCGGGAGGCCGACTACACGGCCTTCCTGCGACCCGGCGCTCTCGCGGGGGCGAGGCTAGGGGTGTTGCGCGCACTGGTCGACACGGACGACGCCGACCCGGAAGTCATCGCGGTGTTCGAACGTGCCCTCGAAGATCTCACCGCCGCCGGCGCCGAGATTGTCGACCCGGTCGAGGTCGACAACTTCGAGATCCACCTCGAAGCGTCGAACGGATGTCAGCGATTCCGGTACGACATGTATGTCTATTTGAAATCCTTGGGGGAGACCGCCCCCATTCGTGACGTCATGGAGGCCTACGACAGCGGCCAGTACTCCGCATATGTCGAAAGCCGCCTCGCGGGACACGCTGAGCGTCCTCTCGATGTGCCTCCGCCGCAATGGGACCCGCCGTGTCCCGAATACGCCGATCATCCCGGCCGTCAGGCCTATCTCTCGGATGTGGTCGCGACGATGGACCGGCTTGGGCTCGACGCGCTGCTCTATCCGACGTGGACGAACCCTCCGGCCCACCTCGACCAAGCGAGCGAGGAGTATCTCGGCGACAACTCGCAGCGCGTGGCGCCGGCCACCGGAATGCCCGCGGTGACGGTGCCGATGGGCTATACGTACGACACGCTTCCTGCGGGTCTACAAATGCTGGGTCGGCCTTACTCGGAAGGACGACTCATCGAGCTCGCCTACGACTACGAGCAACACACGTTGCACCGTCGGGCACCGGAAGGTTTTCCTGAGCTGACGAAGTAAGGGTTCGTTAACGCTTCGTCGAACCAGTGTTACTTTTGGTGACTCTGTCCGGACGGAGTCCGCGCGCTGCCCGAGATTTCCAACGATGGTGACGGAGACCGCAACTACGGCTCGACCGTTCCGATGTAAGGCAATGCTCGGAACTTGTCTTCGTAGTCGAGACCGTAGCCGACGACCCATTTGTCGGGGATGGTGAAGCCGAGATAGTCGATGGTGGTCGGTACCTGAAGGCGGTCGGGCTTTTGCAGCAAGACGCAAGTCTTGATCGAGGCCGGCTCTCTGGCGCGCAACGTCTTCAGGAGGTAGTCCAAGGTGTAGCCGGTGTCTACGATGTCTTCCACGATGAGCACGTGCTTGCCGCGAAGCGGGGTACGCACGTCGAGCATCAGTCGGACCGCGCCACTCGAGGTCGTGCCGGTCTCGTAGCTCGACAGAGCGATGAAGTCGACGCTTCGAGGCACGGTCAGCTCACGCGCGAGATCGGCGATGAAAATGAACGAGCCTCGGAGCACTCCCAAGAGATAGACCGGCTCGACTCCGTCATAGGCTCGCGAGATCTGGCGTGCAAGCTCCAACACGCGGTCATGGATCATCTCTTTACTGAGGAGAACTTCGGGCTGGTGAAAGTCGTTGATGGGCATCGGTTCTTGGTTACCTCGGGCGCGTTCGGAAGGGGCTCGTCAAGCCATCTTTCGGATAACGTCGAGCAACCGATCGACGTCACTTCGATTGTTGAACATCGCGACCGCGCTTCTCACGAGCTTTCCCTGCTCCTGGAACGTGATCGCGACGCCCTGAGCGGTCAGCGCCTCTTGCAAGGCTTTGGGCTCGAAAGGATGGTAGAAGCTGACGATCGGTGAAGCGTTGTGCGGCGGGGTGAACAGATCCATCCCCAGTCCCGACAGGCCTTCGCGGAGCTCGTTCGCGAGTCCGACGACGTGTTCTTCGATCCGAGCGAGCCCCACCTTCTCGAGGTAGCCCAGCCCCGCGTCCATCGCGAGGACCGGGCCGTAAGCGGAGTTGGCGTACTCGAATTTCTCGGCGGAGGTCTTGAGCTCGAAACGGCGATCCGGCAAGTTCTTCTCGACTTGCCCGTGACCGAAGCGGTCCGGCTTCATCCACTCCAAATGTTCTCGTCGGACATAAAAAGGGGAGCATCCGAAATCCGCGAACAGCCACTTGTAGCCGTTGCCGCACGCGAAGTCGACGCCCTCGTCATGTAGATTCGTCTGAAAATGTCCCAGGGCCTGCACGGCGTCGGCGTAGAGATAAGCTCCATTTGTGTGGGCGAGCTCGGCGAGCGCCTTCAAGTCATGCCGAAAGCCATTCCGGTTCGACACCCACGCGACGGTCAACAGGCGAGTCCGCGCGTCGACGCGTTTGGCGAAATCCTCGACCGTGACGCGCCCGTTCGAAGGTGCCACGATGCGAAGCTCGACCCCCGATCGCTTCTCGAGCTCTCGGAACATCACGAAGCTGGTCGTGAAATGGAGCTCGTCGAGCACGACGTTGTCGCCACGTTTCCAATCCATCGCGTTGACGACGACATTGTCGCCGTCGCTGGTGCTGTAGAGAAACGCGACCTCGCTTGGGTCCGCTCCGAAGAGCTCAGCGAATTTCATCCGGGCGCTGCCTTTCGCGTCGCGTCGGCTCCCCGGATCCCGGTACATCATTTTCTCGTCGGCGTAGGCCGCGAGAGCGTCGCGAGTGGTCCGCGAAAGCGGACCGACGGACGCGGTGTTCAGGTAAGCGAGCTGTTTCGTGATGGGGAAATCCTCGCGAACCCCGAGCGGGTCGTCATCGGACGACGGGCTACCGAATCCGTGTTTGATGGGCAGGGAGGCGAGTCCCGCGGCGGACGCGGTCGTTTCGAGAAATCGGCGGCGATTCCATCCTGTCATGGTGTTCTCCTTCGTGTGGAAGGTTAGTATATCCTTCGCGATTTGATGGAGAAACAACGATGCGACGGTGGATGATTCTGGGCTCTCTCTTGATAGCGGCAATGGCCGGCGCTCAAACCGGCGATGACTGGGACAGCGTCCAGATCGAGACTCTCCCGATCCGAGGCGGGCTGCACATGCTCACCGGTCGGGGAGGCAATCTCGGGCTGTCGGTCGGGGCGGATGGGACGTTCTTGGTCGACGATCAATACGCGCCCTTGACGGATAAGATCGTGGCCGCCATCGAGGGGGTGACCAGCGACCCGGTTCGGTTTCTCGTGAACACCCATCTGCACGGGGATCATACCGGTGGGAACGAGAACTTCGGAAAGCGCGGGAGCATCATCGTTGCTCACGACAACGTGCGGCGTCGGATGAGCACGGAGCAATTCCGGACCATCTTGCGGAATGAATCGATGCCGGCGTCTCCACCCGGGGCTCTTCCAAAGATTACGTTCTCCGAGGAGGTCACGTTCTACTGGAACGGCGAGGAGATCCATGTGTTTCACGTCGACCCGTCTCACACCGATGGAGACTCCGTCATCCACTTCCGACGCGCGGATGTTTTTCATATGGGAGACACGTTCTTCAACGGCCGGTACCCTTTCATCGATGTCGACTTCGGGGGTAATGTGAACGGGATGATATCGACGGCTTCGAGAGTGCTCGCTATGACCAAGTCGGACACCAAGATCATTCCCGGTCACGGACCTCTCGCGAGTCCGGAGGATCTCCGCGCCTATCGAGACATGTTGGTGGGCGTGCGCGACCGGGTGGCCACGATGGTCAATGACGGAATGGGCATCGACGAAGTCGTCGCCGCGAGCCCGGCCTCTTCGTTCGACGACCGATTCACCGGCAACAGCGAGGGTTTCGTCCGGGCGACCTATCACAGTCTGTCGGAGGGGAACTGAGCCGGTGCTCTCAGCCGTCCTCGTCGCAGCGGCGGCCTTCGAGATCGTCGCGCTCGCCGAAGGGGTTCACGTCGCTCTGGTCCGCCCGGACCCACCAAGCTACGCTTTCGCGAACGCTCTCATCATCGAGGATGACGAGACCGTCACCGTCGTCGACACCCATCAATCGCTCGAGGCGGCCGAAGCGCTCATCGATGAGATCGCGACGCTCACGTCGAAGCCGGTCGCGTTCGTCATCAACACGCATTGGCACGGCGATCACGTTTACGGTAATCAGGTCTATCGGGACCGCTTCCCGGAGGTCATCTTCATCGGTCACCGCGCCACCCGGGCAGAGATGCTCTCGGCCGGTGCCGCCCGTCTCTCGGAAGAGCTCGAGAGTCTTCCGGGAAGCATCGAGCAACGGGCACAGTGGCTCGCGTCGGGAATCGGGCCGAGCGGCGAGCCGCTGGACGTCGATCTTCAACAACGGATCGAGACCAGCCATCGATTGAGGAGTGACTACCTCGAAGAGCTTCGTGAGCTCACGCTCACACCTCCCACCTTGACCTTCGACAAAGAGCTGACGTTGAAGAGACCCGGAAAAACGATCCGGGTCATACACTTCGGTCCGGCCCATACCCGGGGGGACGTCGTCGTGCACTTACCGGATGACGACATCGTCGCGGTCGGCGATTTGCTCGAAGAAGGCGCTTTTCCGTATTTCGGCGATGCCTATCCCGCGGGTTGGGAGAAAGCATTGAACGGGATTGGGGCCTTGCGTGCGACGACGACGATCCCGTCTCACGGCGGCATCGTACGCGACCCGCGGCTGCTCCAGTTTCATTTCCGGCTTCTGCGATCGTTGCGGCACGAAGTCGAGGTGGCCATCCTCAAAGGGCTCACCCTCGATCAAACAAAAGAGCAGGTCACGCTGAGCGGCTTTGTCGCGGACCTACCCGGCTCGGAGGAAGGCGTCCGCACCGCGGTCGAAAGAATGTATCTGGAGCAAACGGAAGAACTCGAGCCTTGATCGGCATCGGAGTGGTGTTGCTCTCGTGCATGTCGACTCTGCCGGCCGTCTCCGGTCAGCCCAGCGATGACGCTCTCTTCGTCGATGAGAGCCGGTTCAAGAACGTCGACGTCGCAAGCCTGGCAGCGCACCGCTCGCTCGACCTCGATTGTGACTCGCGGGTCGAGCTAGCTGAGATCGCGGGCGCTCAAGGGATGTCTCTCGACGAGCCGAAGGCGCTCGAGCGTCTCGAGACATTCGACCCGGATGGCGACGGCTTCGTGACTCCTGAGGAGATCGCGAGCGGTATTCGTGCGGGAGTGAGCGAGCAGGTAGCGATCACGATGTTGACCGACGTGAATGACAATGGGGAGCTGACGCTCAGAGAGCACGCGCTGGGATTTCCCGACCCTGACAAGACGCCGGACGAGGAGGGTGTCACCGCGCGCCAACGTCAGGCTTTCGCCTATCTCGACGTGGACGGGAGCGGTGTGGTCGGCCGCGAAGAGGTGATCTCCCGGCACGAGGCCACGTTTGCGCTCATTTTTTGGACCCGCATCGTGGCGCATCACATGGACCGGATCGACACGAACGGTGACGGTCGACTCACCGCGACGGAGCTCGCGATCGGGTTGGGCTTCGAAGATCCGAGCGAGCTCCCCGACGCGCAGCGGAGCTGGCTCGACATCGTCGCGCCGCCGGGCCGTGACGGCGAGCAGACGATTGTCCTTTCTCGTTTCCGGATCCAACTCCTCCAAGACCGGCCCGCGAGCTCGCGTCTCAGGATGGAAGGGCCCCTCCGAGCGCTCCTGCTTCCAGGGTGCGCTTCCAATAACGACGACAACCCGTGAGGAGATAGCTGGTGACCTCACTAAATTCTTCAGCACGCGCGGCCCTTCTCGGGCTGATGCTCTTCGTGCCGATGCTTGAAGCGAGCTCTCAAGAGCCGGAGACGCTCGATTGGTTGAGTGACTACGGCGAAGCGCTGGCTTTGGCGAAGGCGTCCGGCCGGCCGCTTCTCGTCGAGTTTCGCTGCGCTCCTTGAATCAGCGGCCGACGCTTCGACGCACAGGTTGTGCTGTCGCCGGTGGATTCACCTCGGGGGAGACTCCTCTCCCAGTACGTGCGTGCGCGCATCGTGGATATGACCGGGATCGACATCGGTCTCTACGATCAGGATCGGCACACATCGATCTACTTCTTCGCGGTGAGTCCGGACGAGGACATCTATCTCCGTTACGGCGGTCGGGACGCGAGCGCGGCGGATGCCTATTTGAATCTCGAGAGCTTCGAGCGGGCGCTCGAGCTTGGGCTCGAACAGCACGCGCTCTACCGGGCGGGCCGTCTGAAGGCACGGGAACGTCCGAAGCCGCAGTTCGCTCGGGAGATCGCGTCGCTTGCGGCAGGGGAGATGTCGAGTCGCCGTCATTGCGTCGAATGCCATCACATCGGCGACTACCTCGCCACGGATCTCGAAGCGGCGGGCAAGCTCGACCGGCCCCGCGACATGTACCGCTCGCCCGACGTGCGCACCCTCGGGCTTCATTTCGACGTAGCGCGAGGGCTGGTTCTCGAGAGCGCCACCGGCGCCGCGGCGGCGGCCGGGCTTCGGGCCGGTGACCGTGTCACGGCGCTGGAAGAGACGCCCGTACTGACGTTCGGTGACTTC
>JAJCXL010000476.1 GCA_029263435.1 Acidobacteriota bacterium
ACTTCGACGGCCCGCTCGGAGTACTCGGAGCGATCGAGGTGGCGCGGACGCTTCGAGAGGCATCGGTGACCACCCGGCATCCTCTCGAGGTCGTCGTGTTCCAAAACGAGGAGAACGGCAAGACCGGAAGCCGCGCGCTCGTCGGTGAGCTCGAAGGACGTGAGCTCGATCTACCTTCCCACACGCACCGAACTATCGGAGAGGGCATCGCTTTTATTGGCGGAGACCCGGACCGGCTCGACGACGTCCAAAGGGGACCGGGCGATGTCGCGGCCTATCTCGAGCTTCACATCGAGCAGGGTGCGATCCTCCACCAAGAGTCGATCGACATCGGCGTCGTGGAAGGCATCGTCGGGATAAGACGCTGGAACGTCGCGATTGAAGGTAAGGCGAACCATGCCGGTACGACGCCGATGAACCAGCGGCGAGACGCTGTACTCACCGCGGGGCGATTCATCGATGCCGTCCATCGAGTGGCGACCGAGCTTCCGGGACGACAAGTCGCGACGATCGGAAAAGTGGAGGTTCACCCGGGTGCGCCGAACGTCGTGGCCGGGCGCGTCGACTTGACCCTCGAGATCCGCGACCTGGCCATGGAGAAGATCGACCAGGTGTTCACGAACGTCGAGCGAGAGGCTACCGCCGTTGCCTCGCACAACGACACCAGCATCCGGTTCGAACCTTATTACCTGAGCCGGTCGGCGCCGACGGATGAGCGCCTGAGACGACAAGTCGAAGCCGTTTCCGAGACGCTCGGGCTCAAAGCGCTCAGGATGCCGAGTGGAGCCGGCCACGACGCCCAAAGCATCGCTCTCATCGCGCCCGCGGGCATGATTTTCATTCCCAGCATCGACGGCATCAGTCACTCTCCCCGCGAGTACTCGCGCCCGGAAGACATAGAGGCCGGCACGAACGTCTTGCTACAAACCCTACTCGGGACGGACCGAGCGAACACGCTCGGTTGAGCTATACTCGCTCGTTTGCGATGCAGGAACACTTCCGCCGCGATATGGGGCGGCTCGAGGATAATCACTGGTGGTACCGAGCCCGGCGTCGCATTCTCGAGCACGCGGTCTCGTCGTTCGTCGCCCACAACCCAAGAGCCCTCACCGTCGGTGTCGGCGCCCGGCGAGAAGCCGAGATGCTCTCGCAATATTCTCGCCTCGTCGCCATCGATCGTGCGCCCATCAACCCGGAATGTCGTGAGTTCTCCCTCGCCGCTCGAGCGGATGCGCTCGCGCTTCCATTCGCGGACGGCTCGTTCGACGCGGTGTTCATCTTCGACGTGCTCGAACATCTCGACGATGAGAAAGCCTTGGCGGAGCTTCGTCGCGTCATGACGAAAGACGCACGCCTTCTGGTGACGGTACCCGCCTTCATGTTTCTCTTCGGGCGACAAGACGTGGTGAGTGAGCACAAGAGACGCTACCGACTCGGCCCCCTCGCGCGTCTTCTCGAAGGCTCGGGGTTTCGGGTCGACTACGCGACCTATTTCAACACTCTCCTGTTTCCGCCGATCGCCTTGATCCGAGTCCTCCGTCGCATATTCCCGGAGCCTGCTTCGACCGAGGCGAGCGGGAGCGATTTCGAGCTGCGCCTGCCGAGCTTCGCGGAGGGAATTCTGGAGAAAATGTTCGCGCTCGAACGTCACGCGGTCGGCCGATGGCGACTTCCGATAGGCATTTCGATCCTCTGCTCCGCTCGCCGCGCCTGAAACCAAGTCATGAAATTCGAAGACGAAGTGGGACGGCGCCGCACCTTCGCGATCATCTCGCATCCCGATGCCGGTAAGACGACACTCACGGAAAAGCTCCTGCTCTATGCCAGAGCCATCCATCTCGCGGGCTCGGTCAAGGCGAAACGAGCGTCCCGCGGCACGATCTCCGACTGGATGAAGATCGAGCAGGAACGAGGGATCTCGGTCACGTCGTCCGTGCTTCAGTTCAACTACGAAGGCAGCGCACTCAATTTGCTGGACACCCCGGGGCACGCGGATTTTTCGGAAGATACGTTTAGGACCCTCGCTGCGGTGGACTCCGCGATCATGCTGATGGATCACGCCAAGGGAGTGGAGCCAAGAACTCTCAAGCTGTTCGAGGTCTGTAGGATGCGAAAGCTCCCTGTGGCGACGTTCATGAACAAGCTCGATCGTTACGGACTGGAGCCGCTAGAGCTCATCGATCAGGTGCGTGACACTTTGAACATAGATGTCGCTCCGGTGAACTGGCCGCTCGGTATGGGAGACGACTTCAAAGGGGTCGTCGACCTGAGGACGCGAGAGATCATCGTCTACGAAGGCGACGACCGTCGAGGCAGCGAGATGACGACTTCGCGCCGAGTTCCGTTCGACGAAGCCGAAGAGCTCATCGGCTCCAAAGCGTTCGAGCGGGTGTCGGAGGAGCTGGAGCTCATCCAGCACGCTGGAGACGTTTACGACCACGACCGATTCCTGGCTGGAGAGGTGAGCCCATTGTTTTGGGGCTCGGCCATGAGCAACTTCGGCGTGGAGGAGCTCCTGCAATTCATCGCACGAAACGCGACCGCGCCAGGGCCGCGACTCACCGAAGACGGCGAAGAGATCCTCCCGACCGAGCCGCGTTTCACCGGTTTCGTTTTCAAGATTCAAGCGAACATGAACCCTCGTCACCGGGACGGCATCGCTTTCATGCGAGTCGTCAGCGGAAAGTTCGAAAGAGGGATGGATGCGGTCATCGGTCGCTCGGGTGAAGTGCTGCGCTTGTCGAAGCCGCACACGTTCATGGCGCAGGAGCGCTCGCTCGTCGACGAGGCGTGGCCAGGCGACATCGTCGGTCTCTACAACACCGGCAAGCTCCGGGTGGGCGATACGCTCGCGTTCGGAGGCGCGATGAAGTTCGCCGGGATTCCCCGCTTTGCCCCTGAACATTTCGGGCAGCTCCGACTCGAAGACCCCATGAAGCGCAAAGCACTCGACAACGGCCTCGAGCAGCTCGCGCAAGAAGGCGTCATCCAGCTATTTTTCTCTCCCGGGCAAGGCCGACAAAGCCCGTTCCTGGGTGCGGTCGGTATCCTGCAGTTCGAAGTGCTCAAGGAGCGATTGAAGAACGAGTACAAGGTCTCGGTGCAGTTCGTCAAAGCGTCGTTCAGCCACGCTCGGTGGGTGTCGGGCCCTCCGGAAGCGTTGGAATGGCTTCGCACGACGCACGGCTACGCCCTCGTCGAAGACCGAAACGGCCTGCCGGTCGTGTTGACCGACTCCGGCTGGAATCTGAACTACGCTCTCGACAACGCGAAGGACCTCGTCCTTCACGAAGTCGAGCCCCTCTAGAACCAAAAACTCCTGTAAGCGACTGAACCCAAACCATATAAAAGGGGTCTGACCCCTTTTATCACCTCCCTTTGGGGGGCCGATCTAGAATGCTTGCGTGCTCCTCGGAGGTTTGGGACTCGTGATCTCGTTCGCGGGGCTGGCGCTCGATATCGGGTTCATCGCGCAGCCGTTTTACGCGTGGGCGTGGTGGAGCATGATCTCGCTGATCGACGGCTTCGTCGCCAGGCGGCGGCAGAGCTCGCTCTTGACCGGCCGGCGGCGGCACTTCCCCATGATCGCGTTATGGTCGGTCACCTTCTGGTACTTCTTCGAACTGCTGAACCTCAGGCTTCAGAACTGGTATTACGTCGGCGTCTTCGGAACCGAGACCGGCATCGACGTCGTCCGAGCAGCGGTGTTCGGGATCTTGGCGTTCGCGACGGTGTTCGTCGGATTGTTCGAGGTCTACGACGCTCTCGGGGCGCTCAACCTCTGGGGCCGTGCGTCCCTCCGTCCGCGGGAGTTTCCCCGGTGGTTCAGCTACGCGGTTCAAGCCGTCGGCATGACGATGGTGACGCTCGCGCTCACGTTCTCCACCCTCGCTCCGCTCGTGTGGGGAAGCTTCTCGTTTCTGGTCGACCCATGGAACTATCGACGTGGCGCCCGCTCGGTGCTCGCCGATATCGAGAGTGGTCGCGTCACCGGGTTGCTGAGACTGCTAGGGGCTGGTCTCGTTTGCGGCCTCATCTGGGAGAGCTTCAATTTTCTCGCCCCTCAAAAATGGATTTACACGGTTCGAGGTCTCGAGGAGCTCAAGCTATTCGAAATGCCGCTGCTGGGCTTCCTCGGCTTTCCCGCGCTCGCGCTCGATGCGTTCGCCGCCTATGCCGCGGTGTCGTTTCTCTGGCTCGGAAACACGACTTGGGAGCACCCGGACGATGTGGCGCACGTTCGCCTCGCGTCGGTTCGTGCTGTCGGGCGACCCCGTTTGATCGCAGCCGTCCCGGTCCATGTCGCTTTCTGGGTGGCGGTGTCGATCCTCGGGCAGAACACCAATGTGGGCTCGATCGAACTTCGCTTGGGCCACCTAGAAACCCTACCGAGCGAAGCGGTCGAGGCGCTGGCGCCTCTCGGCATCCATCGACCCCGTCAGCTTCTCAGGCGCATGTCAGATGCGAGCGAGCGCGAACGGGTGCGTGACGCACTGGGCCTATCGCGCGCGATGATGACCGCACTCGACAACGAGATCGAGCTCATGGAGCTCAAGGGAATTGGCCCCCATCACGGCGCGCTGTTGCGTGAGCTCGGGGTGCGAACTTTGTCCGACCTCGCGAGGGCGAGCCCCGACCAGCTCTATCGCGAGCTGGTGAAGGCGAAGCCGTCCCCATTCCCGGGTTTGCGGGTTTCGATGGTCCGGGTGTGGACGAGGGAAGCCGCCCGCCGACAGTGACCCCAGTGATGCAAAGGGTGACCTCTCGAAAGGACATCGGAGAATGCCCATCGGACAAGCGATCTGCTGCAACACTCAGGAGGCTCGTCACTTAGCTGCGCGTTACCGGCTTGGTATCCAGTTTGCAATACTCCAAATCAGATGCACAACTGGAGGCAAGCCATGAAAAATACGGTTTGGATTGTGGGACTCTTCTTTGCGGGCGCAGTGGCTACCGCATCCGCGAACGAGCTATCCGACGACGCCGTCCGGCAGGCGGTAGAGTCGAAGCTAGAAAAAGCGAAGATCGGAGACGGTGTCGGTCCCGTCGTAACGGTGAAAGACGGCGTCGTCACACTCACCGGCCAAGTGCGAAGCCTTTGGGCGAAAAACGCTGCGATCGCTGCCGCGATGGATATTCACGAAGTGGACGCGGTCGAGGACGAGCTCACCATTGCAGAAGGTGAGAGCGACCAGAAAGTCGCGGAGGCCATTGCGAACGTGATTCGCGGCTATCCATTCTTCACTGTTTATGACGACGTCGTCATCGCGGTCGAGAACGGTCAGGTGAATCTGGACGGCCGAGTGACGATGCCGTTCAAGTCGTCCGAGATCGGCAAGCGCGTTTCGAAGGTCATGGGCGTACAAGGGCTCAACAACGCCATCAGTACTCTCCCGACGAACATCGGAGACCAAAAGATCCGAGCGAATCTCGCCTATCGCATCTACAGCAATACGATGTTTCGCGAGTACGCCTACCGGGCCAACCCACCCATTCACATCATCGTGGAGCGTGGCCGGGTCGCACTCACCGGCGCAGTCCGCACCGAGGTCGAAAAGCGCCGGGCCGAGCACATCGCGCGTCAGACCTTCGGGGTGTTTCGGGTCGAGAATCGACTCACCGTTGGCGACTAACCCCCCTCTAGGACGCCAAGCAGCGCCTCGCCAGCCCATCGGCGAGGCGCTTCGCGTTCTTGCCGTTACTCGTAGCGGAGCGCGCTCACCGGCTCTATCCGGATCGCCCGATAGGCGGGGATGAGACACGCCAGAAGAGCGACCGCGATGAGAACGGCAGGCACCGTCAGGAAGGTCGCCGGATCGGTCGTGCTGACACCGAAGAGAAACGAGGCGAGAAAGCGGCTCACCGCAACGGCACCGACCATCCCTAATGCCAGCCCAATCGCGGTGAGGAGCATGCCTTGTGCGAGGACCATCCTCACGACACGGGACGTGCCCGCTCCGAGCGCGATTCGGATTCCAATCTCATTGGTCCGCTCGGCGACCGAATAGGACATCACTCCGTAGGTGCCTATTGCCGCGAGAGCCAACGCCAAGATCGCGAACACGACGAGGAGCATGGTGATCATGCGAGGCCGCGACAGCGAACCGGCGAGCACTTCCTCCATCGCACGAAGCCCTGCGACCGGAAGAGACGCATCGCGCGACCAAACGACATTCCGCGCTTCGCGCGCCACGGCTTCGGGCGGCAAGTCCGACCGCACAACGATGTTCATGCTTCGCGGCGCGAACCCCGCGGCAGCGAACACCGGATAGTAAAAGTAGCATTCCGTTCCCGTCTCTTCATTCAGCCCCGCCTGTTTCACATCCTTGGCGATACCGACGATGGTGAACCATGGAGTCTCGTCGCCGCCACCCGGGCGCACCCGACGGCCCAACGGGTTCTGATCGGGCCAGAAAACGTCGGCCATCGTCTGGTTGATCACCACGGAGGGCGAGGCTTCGTCCGAGAGTTGAAAGCCGCGTCCCGCGACGACAGGAATCTCCATCGTCGCGAAATAGTCGCTGGTCACTATCTGCCAGTAGTCGACGTTTTGCGGCGGCCCTTCGGGGGTCGGCTCGATTCCCTCGAAGCTCATGTCATTCGCATTCAATCGACGCGCGGGTGGAAGACCGGTCATCGCCGACGCGTTCGTCACTCCGGGGATCGCGCGCAAGTCGCTCGAGATATCTCGAAAGAAACCCGTGAGCTCCGAGGACTCCGGGTAGTTCGTCTCGGGCAAATAGATCTGAAACGTCGAGAGGCCGGTGACACGAAAGCCAGGATCGACCTCCTGCATGTTCCAAAAACTCTTCAATAGGAGGCCGCAGACGATCACCGCCATGGCCGCTGCCGCGATCTCGGAGACGACGAGCGCACGACGGAGAAGCTGGCGGCCTGACGCGGCGGTCGAGCGCTGACCACCGTCTTTGAGATTCAGCCCGACGCTCTTGGCGGTGAGGTGCGCGAGCGGAGCGAGCCCAAACAAGAGGCCGGTGAGGATCGACACCCCGAAAGAGAACAACAAGACGGATCCGTCGAGGCCGATCTCGGAGGCCCTCGGAATACTCTCGGGACTCACCGCGACCAGAACTTTGGTACCCGCGAGCGCGATGAGGAGTCCAAGCGCGCCTCCGGCTACCGCGAGAAAAACACTTTCGACGAGGAACTGCCGAAGGAGGACGAGTTTCCCCGCACCCATCGCCGTTCGCACCGCGATCTCCTTCTGGCGAGACTCGGCTTTGGCGAGCAGCAAGTTCGCCACGTTCGCGCAGGCAACCAACAAGACGAGCCCGACCACCGCCAGAAGCATGAGGAGCGCCGGACGGGTCTCACCCACGACCTCGTCGTGGAGCGCTACGAGGATCATCGGATGATTATCCGGACTCGGTGCGTGACTTCCGCCCGCATCTTCGCGCCACCGGGCGAGCAAACCACTGAGCTCGCCTCGGGCCTGCTCGATCCCGACACCCTTCGTGAGACGCCCCACCATGTAGTAGTTGTGACCACCCCGGCCGGGATAGTTGTTCGGGTCGAGCGCGAGAGGAAGCCATAGCTCTACCCTTTGATCGTCGATGTCGAAGCGCGGCGGCATGATCCCGATGACGGTGTGAGGCTGGGCATCGACGTCGACGCGCGTTCCGACGAGAGCGGTGTCACCTCCGAAGGCCCGCTGCCACAGCTCATGAGACAAGACCACGACGTCGTCGCGACCGGGGGCATCTTCTTCGACGCTGAACACCCTTCCGTGCAACGCGCCCACGCCGAGCACTTCGAACAGCTCGGCGGTCGCTTGGCCACTCGAGACGCGCATCGGCTGGTCGCCGCCGGCCAAGCTACTGAGTCCTACGTTGTAGATCGCGACGTCCGTGAACGATTGGTTCCACTCGCGAAACTCTCGATATTCCGGCGCCGAGACCCAGAATTTGTCGAACCCCATCGTAGGGAACTGGCTATGAATCATGACCAGATCCGAGGGCGCCCGATATTCCAGCGGTTTGAGGATCACGCTATTGACGACACTGAATATCGCGCTGTTGGCGCCAATCCCCAGCGCCAGCGTCAGGAGTGCGACGGCGGCGTAGCCGGGATTCTTCGCCAGGCCTCTCAGGGCGTAGCGCAAGTCAGTGAGCAAGCTTCTCAACACGGTAGCCCTCCCGGCAGACGTCCCATCTCGGACTTAGACGGAAATAGGGGTCAGAAGGTTGCCGCTATCTTCGTTTCCCCTCGCTCCCGCTCAGCTCACCCGGGCCGCCACGATGGTCATGTCGTCGGTCTGGCACGGATAGCTCGCGGACAGCCGCTCGACGAGCACCTGAGGCAGCTCCGCGACCGGCGTCTTGTCGGACGCTCGCCACGCTGCCAGGAGCGCTTCTTCGCCCGCTTCCGCGCCCGACGTCGTTTCGGCCTCCAAGACTCCATCGGAGTAGACGACGATCGTGTCACCGTCGTGGAGCTGGTGCTCGCTCACGGTCACCTCGAGCTGGTCGAACATACCGAACGCGCCCGTATTCGCTTCTAGCCGGCGTATCGCGCCGTGACGATCGATGACGAGTGCCGAGGGGTGAGCACAGCTGACGTAGCGAAGAGCTCGCGAGTCCTCGTCGTACACCGCGAAGAAGAGAGTCGCGTAGCGCTGAAGCTCGGTCGACTCGTAGAAATGCCGATTGGACACTTCCACGAAGGAG
>JAJCXL010000477.1 GCA_029263435.1 Acidobacteriota bacterium
CGCGATGGGAGTCGACGCGTTGTAGTCCAGATAGATGCGCTCGGGACCGGGAGCTTGGGAGCGCATCATGCCGCGAATAGCGGAACGGTGAACATCAAAGTGATCGGGTGGTCGTTATCGTCCACCAACCCGACCGTGATCACGAGAATGCCTTGGAAGTTCGTGCTGTTGAAGTCGAACCGCACATCGCACACCCACTCGCCGTTCGCCGGGACGAAGCTCGTACCACACCTCTCAGCCAAAGCGACGAAACCGAACTCCCTTCTCTCGAACTGATCGAAGTCTCGGTTGAAGATATCCTGGCGCACGAAATTGATCTTGGCCCGGACGCCGCCCGTCTCGCTCAGGGTAATCCTCCATCTCGAGCGCAGCAGCAAATCGTCGTCGGGCGAGAACTCAATCTCGATCAGATCGGCCACCATCGTTACCGAGGCTTGCGGGGAAGGCGCCACCTGAACGATCGAGGTCGTCGCGGGAGGCGTCGGCGCCGCGGGTCCCGAATCTCCACACCCGGCCAGCGCGACGAGAGCTACCACCCCGAAGACACGGGGAGCTGAGCTTCGAAGGACATCGAGTATCATGAGATTTTGGAAGCCCACGCAGTATAACGACGGCGTCTCGAAGGCCGCAAGACGGGCCGAAAAACGCACCAGGGCTCGTGCTTCGATTTGCGCCGTCACCTCGAACCGATACAATTCAGAGCTATGCGATCCTTGGCGCCTTTGGTCTTGCTGGTGCTCGTCGGCGCGTCCTCCTCTTTGCGTCAGCGGGATGAAACCCCTTCCGGGGAGTGGCGCTACTTCGGCGCGGACAAAGCCTTCACTCGCTACTCACCTCTGGAGCAGATCCATCGTGACAACGTGAGCCGGCTCGAGATCGCGTGGCGGCAGCCCGCGATCGACCCGAAGTTCGAAGAGGCATTTCCAAAGCTCAGAATTCGCGGGAACTTGCGCTCGACGCCTCTGATGATTGACGGCGTCCTCTACGCGCCCAACGCGGTCGGTCTCGTGCGTGCGATGCACCCCGGCACGGGAGAGACGCTCTGGGAGCAAGAGCCGTTCGCGCGCACCCTGGAAGAAGCTGAGGGTCGCAGCCCCAGAGGCATCGCCTATTGGACGGACGACGAAGCACGCCGCCTCTTCTCGGTGCGGGGCGAATATCTCTACGCGATCGATGCGGCAACGGGTGAGCTCGACGGTGACTTCGGAGACCAAGGCCGCGTCAGCTTGCATTTCAACGACGAAGACGCCGGGAGCTACTCCTGGTCCGCGGGCCCGATCACGATTGGAGACGTGGTCGTCGTCGCCGGCATCACCGGCGGTGCGGGTGACGGGGGGAAGCAAAAAGAAGCGTTTCCTGAAGACGTCCGTGCCTACGACGCGAGAACCGGTCGGCGTTTGTGGCAGTTTCACGTCGTCCCGCAGCCCGGGGAGCTCGGTCACGAGAGCTGGGGCGAAGACTCCTGGCAATATTCTGGCGACCTCGGCTCTTGGTGCTGTTTGACGGCGGACGAGGAGCTCGGCCTCGCTTATGTGCAGCTCACGGCTCCGACCTCCGCGTATTACGGCGGCCATCGTCCGGGCGACAACTTGTTCTCCAACACGCTCGTTGCCATCGATATGAAGACCGGCGAGCGTCGGTGGCACTTCCAAATGGTCCACCACGACGTTTGGGAGTACGACACGGTCGGGCCCGCGACTCTCGGAGACATCACGGTCGACGGGAAGTCCATCAAAGCCGTCATGCAGCCCAGCAAGACCGGCTTCCTCTACGTCTTCGACCGCGAGACCGGCGAGCCGGTATGGCCGATCGAAGAAAGAGCGGTGCAAGCTTCACCGATCCCTAGTGAAACGTTGTCGCCCACGCAACCGTTTCCGACCAAGCCCGCGCCGTTCGATCGCCAGGGCATCAGCGTAGACGACCTCATGGACTTCACTCCGGAGCTTCGGGCGCGAGCCCTCGAAGCGGTCGAGCCCTACATTCTCGGTCCGATGTTCGCACCGCCTTCATTGCTGAACGACGAGAACGGAAAGATGGGGACGCTCACGACGCCTGGCTGGTGGGGAGCCGGCAACTGGCATACGGGCGCCTTCGATCCGGAAACGGGTTTCTACTACGCGGTCTCCCATACCCAGCCGACGGTCTACGCACTCAGCAAGCTCGATAGAGACGCCGAGACCCGCGAGCACGACGAAGAGGACGAGGACGACGAGGATGAAGAGATAGCGACGCTCGATTACACCGTCCTTGGTGACCCCGAAGTCCCGACCGTCGACGGCCTCCCGATCTTCAAGCCGCCCTACGGACGCATCACCGCCATCGACATGAACACGGGCGAGCACGTGTGGATGACAGCGAATGGCGACGGCCCCCGGGACCATCCGTTGTTGAAGGATCTCGACCTACCGCCACTAGGTATTCCCAGTCGAGCGGCGCCGCTTCTGACCAAGACGCTCTTGTTCATCGGCGAAGGCAGTAACGCCATCATGGGCCACACCGAAGAGATGTGGGGCAAGAAGTTCCGCGCCTACGACAAGACCACGGGGGACGTC
>JAJCXL010000478.1 GCA_029263435.1 Acidobacteriota bacterium
GCTGTCATAGATGTGATCGTGGGTGACGCCCATGGTGGTGAGCTGGCGTCGGTTGTCTGATACCAGATCCACGTGACGCTTGGAGCCCGGCCCCGGGCAGGAGATCGCCTCTTTGTCACGGCCGGAAGCGACGAACGCTTCGACTACTTCGTCACCGACTTCGAAGCAGCAAGCTCGGATGGCCGGCCCGATAGCCACATGAAGCTCGCTCGGAGACGCCCCCGTTTCCTCCACCAGACGCTCGACCGCAGCCGAGGCCACGTCCTGGAGCGTCCCGCGCCATCCGGCATGCACGGCCGCCACCGCTTGGACATCCGAGGCCCAAATGAGAAGGGGCACGCAGTCCGCGGTATGGACGACGAGCCCGAGATCAGAGTTTCGGGTGACGACGCCGTCGCAGTCGAAGGACGTGCCGGTGTCGTCGGCCACCCGAACGAGCCGGCCGTGGACTTGTCGCATCGACACGACTCCCTCGAAGCCGAGCGCATCGCGCAGGCTCTTGTGGTCCTGGGCCCCTTGGTCTCGAGCACCCACGCCTCCCGCCCGAGTGGTGAACCCGTGACGCACGCCTCTCGATGCGAGCACATCCGACACGAGGAGCTCGACGGCTCCCACGGTTTTCGTCGAGAACGAGCTCAGGCTGGCTCCAACACGGTTGCCACGGTTGCGTGGGCTTTTTCGTACTGGCTCTCCAGAAGCTCCGGCTTCATGCCGTTGTCGATATGTCCCCACGGAAGGGGTTCTCCGCGCGGGCGCTCCCGGTACAAGAGCTCATCGAGCGATAGCCCTTCCGCGGCGAGCGCAGCCTTCAAGGTCGAGCCGTCTCGTGCGATCCGAAGCAACACGGGCGCAACCCGTCGGTCCCCGACAGAAAGCACCGCCTGGAGCAGCTCGACCCGAGGCGATTGGAAGTTCGCCTCGACATTCGGCATCCGCCCGAACGCCCGTCGGAGATACATCATCTTTCGAGCGAGGACGGCGGGTCTCTCCATCGCGCTCCACTGAAACGGAGTCCCCGGCTTTGGGATGAAGGGATTGACACTGGGGATCAGTCGGCCGAGCCTCCCCCGCGCTTTGCCGTGCGCGACGAGCTGCTCACGGACTCGCGAAACCAAGTCGACGATCCCATGGACATCCTCTTCGGTCTCGGTCGGCAAGCCCACCATGACGTATAGCTTGAGGTTCTCGATGCCGCGCGAAAAGATCAGATCGGTCTTCTCCAAAATCTCTTCGTTCGAAACGCGCTTGTGGATCGCAAAGCGAAGCCTGTCGGTGCCGACCTCGGGGGCGACCGCGAGGGTGCGCTCACCGCTCCCGGTGAGAGGCTCCAGAAGCTCGGCGCGCAAATCTTCGAAGCGCAATGACGAGACACTGATGCGATAGCCCATTTCCTTCAGCGCATGAAGCAACGGGACGATCTCTTTGTGGGCTCCGACCGCGGTCGAGACGAGACCGATTTGATTCGTGTGCTCACGCGCCTGCCGGGCGACATCGAGGAGCTTTTCGATCTCGAACGACCGCTTGGGAAGATAGTTGTAACCCGCCCAGCAGAAACGGCAGAGCGTGGGACAACCCCTCGACACCTCTACGAGAAACTTGTTCGACATTTCCGTTTCGGGCGTCAAGACGTAGGTCGCCGGAGGCAGGAAGTCCGCGCGCTTACCCATCTTGGCTCGGACCAGTTTTCCGGCCGGCTCGTCCGTGGGCAGATAAAATCCGTCCTCGCCTTCGAGACGGGCACGGATGGCTGAACGAGCGGTGGAAGTTCGCATCGCGTCGGTCAGGGTCGGAAGGAGTGCCTCCGCTTCACCGATCGCGACCACGTCGAGAAACGGAGTCATCGGCTCCGGATTCAAGAACGTTATCGGCCCCCCCGCGACGACGAGGGGGTCGGCATCGGTCCGCTCGGCGCGCAAAGCCGGGATCCCGGCGAGATCCAGCATCCGAACGAGGTTGAGCTCGTCGGGCTCGAAGGTGATCGAGACCGCGAAGACGTCGAAGCTCTGCACGGGCTGTTGGGTCTCGAACGACAGCAGAGATGTCTTCGAGCGGGCGTACTCTTCGAGCTCGTCGGGGTCCGGTAGGAACACTCGCTCGCACACCACGTCCGGCAGCTCGTTCCAGAACTTGTAGACCGCCTGAAAGCCGACATTCGACATCCCGATGTGGTAGCGATTCGGATAGGCGAGCGCTATTCGAAGCTTACCTCCGGCGGGCTTCACCACCGTCCCGATCTCGGCCTCGAGGCGCCGGCGGGAGCGTTCGACGATCCAACGGCTCATTGAAGCCTCATTATAGAGATTCGGCCACAACCGCGTCGGCTCAGTATCGCCAGCTCGTCAGGTCAGCTCCGGCGGGGGCGCTTTTCTCCATGCGCTCGACCGCGATCGGAATGTACATCTGGTTGTATCGCAGCCGAGAGATCGCGTTCGGCTGATCGGGGTCGCCATTCCAACAATGCTCCGCGCGATCGCCATAGGCCACGACGCCGCCATAGTAGGGGTTCGTGGTGCTCTCGAGAAACGCTTCGGTCAAATAGACCGCATTGTTGAGATAGTAGTTGTCCATATCCCCGACATAAATATGAACCTTGCCTTCGAGCTTGGGCCCAAGCGTTTCCCAGTCGCGCTTCATGATGTGCGTCAAATCGTAGTTCTCACGCCAGTGGTGGGCGACCTCTTCATCGATGTCGCCGCTGCGCTTGTCCCAGATCCGCATGGGATAGCCGTCGGCGCCGACCGGAGAGTACACGGCCTCCCAGATGTCCCATTGTTGACCCGAGCGGGTCTTGGTCCCGAGCACCAACTCTCGCTGGTTCATTTGCTCCAGGGTCGTACTGACGTGTCCCAGCATGTCGCGGCGACCAGGCCGGGGCGATCGTTTCCAGTCACTCTCCGGATAGTAGGCATTCTTGTCTTCGTAGAGGTTCACCACCGTCATGGCACGAAAGTCGATCGGATCCGGGCACGCCGCGAAGCAACCGTTATATTCGTCCGGATACATCACTTGTGCCGCGAGCGCCTCCCAGCCACCGGTCGAGCCGCCATAGAGAAAGCGAGCCCAGCCTTCGCCTATCCCCCTGAACTCTTTTTCGATATGGGGAATGAGCTCATAGGTAATCGCGTCACCATAAGGGCCGAGGTTTTGGGAGTTCACCGCATAGGAGTCATCGTAGTACGGGTTCGCGTGCTGGATCTCGATGACCAGCACCCGCGGAAAGTCCGGTCCCGTCCAGGCCTCGTAGAAGTCATGAGCTTCTTGTTGCACCGTCCGGTTGTAGCCTTCGAGATTGAACCGAGAGCTATAGACCGGCTCGAGATCCGGGTCCGGCGGCTCTTCCCGAAATCCACCGAAGTCGTAAGGGAAGTGTCCATGAAAAACCATCAACGGGTAACGCGCTTCCGGATGCTCATCGAACCCTTCGGGGACGAGAACGTGCGCTCCCAAATGCATCGGTCGCCCCCAGAACTTCGTCAGGAGCTTGCTCTCGATCCGCACGTGCTTGATGTATTTAGTTTCCGGGGGATCGGGAATCGCAGGGATCACTTGATCCATGACGATCTCGATGGACTCCCGCGCGGTCCGAGACAGCGTGATCTCGACAGGCACGTTGTAGAGATTGCCCGGCGCTCGGTTCCACTGCTGACCTTCTCCTCGGTCCATGGGGAGCTTCACCACGTGACCATCTGCCCGGTGAAACGTCTCATACTCGTGCAGCAGCGCTTGGACCCGATAGGTCCCGTCCGGGACGTCGTCGAGACTTTCGAGCGGGTAGCCGAGAACCGACCCGTCGAAGACGACCGGCTCGCCAGGAGCGAGCCCTTCCACATCGATGCCGTAAACCTGCTGGGTGGTCGCCCCATCCGTGATCTGAAATCGGGGCTCCGCGCTCGGGTCCTTCGAGATCATGAGTAAGAGTCGGCCATCGAGCGGCTCGGCGCTCACGGCTTCGGAGAAGCTCACCTCGAACTTGGCGCCTTGAGCCGCAGCGAGCGGAGAGAGCGCGATCCAGGCCAGCGTAAGCAGCGTCCAAACACGTGTCATCGGTGTCACCTCAGGCGCTATTCTACCCTTGCCCACAAAACGAATTCTCGGCCAGGTCGACGCCGCGATCGGGCATCCTGACTACCCAGTCGATCCCACAAAATAATACTTCCTAAGTAATTGTATTCATTAGTGTTAATCGGCGTCTCCATTTGACTTTCCATAAATATACTCCTAATATATACCTCTATTACCTACCCAATTCCCCTGGAGGTTTTGTCTCATGGCGAACTATCTTCCGACCGCCGAACCCCTCTCTTCGACCGAGATCGACCGTCGTCTGGAGCAAGCCGTACGTGAGCACGAGCGCTCCGAGAAGCTGATCTGCATCTATCTCAACCAGCTCGCTCGCCGGGGGCTGTTCCGTGACTTCGGGTTCGAGAACGTCTACGACTACGCGACGGAACGCTTCGGGTTCTGCCGGTCGAAGACCAGAGCACTTCTCTATCTCGGGCGTAAGCTGTCCCAGCTCCCCGCACTCACTGAAGCCCTCGCTGAAGGACGGGTCGGCTGGACCAAGGCGGCGAAGGTAGCGTCGGTCGCCACCCCTGAAACAGAGAAGGAGTGGACCGAGAAAGCGGTCGCGTCTTCGTTTCGCGATCTCGAACGGGAGATCCGAGACGGCGTGCCCGCGCACGGAGGACGGATCTCGATTTACGTCACCGCCGAGCAAGCCTCGATGTGGACCCAAGTGCTCGAGCTGTGTCGAAAGGTAAGCGGTGAGGACGTCGATGCGGGTATGGCGCTCGAGTACATCGCGGGCGAGTTTCTGGCCACTTATCAAGCTAGCGCGGAGCACGTCGACGCGGGCGACGACGCTCCCCTCTCTCAGCAATCCCTGTCTCGAGACGACACCAACGAAAGCCCTATCGAGCCTCGGCGCGAAGAAAACTTGTGCCCTGAACAACGCGAGTCTTTGCCCCTCGTCGAAGCCAAGCCCTACGCAAGAACCCACCGGGAGGTCCTCGAGCGCGACAGCTACCGATGCCGGTACCCGGGCTGCTCGGTGCGCGCCGGGCTCCACGTCCATCACGTCGTGCATCGCTCGCGCTTCGGCGACAAGAGCGAGTCCGCGATGAACGCGCCCGCCAATCTAGCCACGCTGTGCTGGTTTCATCACCGCATGCTGCATGCCGAGCTCATCGGGCTTACCGGCTCCGCTCCGGACGCGCTCACTTGGCGACGTCCATCGGTGATGGAGACCGCGGTCGAGAGGCACACGGTGCTCACCGGCGAGTCTCGTGCACTCGACGACGGGGTGCCAAACGTTTGGCACCCCCC
>JAJCXL010000479.1 GCA_029263435.1 Acidobacteriota bacterium
GAGGGCGACGAAGGCGGCACCGCCGTAGCTTCCGGCCATGTACGGAAACCGCCAGACGTTGGCGAGTCCGACCGCGACCCCCATCAGGGCCATGACCGACCCGAAGCGCGAGCCGAATGTCTCGCGCGGCGCCGTCATGAGAGTGGCTAGCCGTGCTCGGGTGGGGGGGCCATCCCGACGAGGATGACGAGTCTATCGTTGCTCAGATTCTCGACGCCGTGCGGCTCGCCCGCAGCCGCGAGGACCGCTTGTCCGGGACGGATGTTTTGGGTCTCGCCGCCCACATGGAAGCTTCCGTCACCCTCCAGCACCACATAGACCTTCGAGGAGTCGTCATGGGTATGGACTTTTTGTTTCTGGCCGGGCTCGAGGCAGTAGAGGTCGAAAAATAGCTCGTTGCTCGCGAACAGGTTTACCTTTTGCATCTTCTCCGAAGAGAACCTGCACGCGTCGAATATCGTACGGACATCCATCGGTAGCCTCGGTCAAGGGCTCGGTGTCATTTGAAAGTAGTCTCTCGCTTCCAAGGTTTGCCCGTTCAGCTCGGAGGAGGCATCCGAGGCCAAGTAGACGAATACCTCGGCAACTTGCTCGGGCGTGGGAAGGGTCATGGGGTCTTCCTCGGGGTAGGCCGCGGCCCGCATTCCCGTGCGCGTCGCGCCGGGGTTCACCGCGTTGGCGCGGACGCCTTCCGGACCCAGCTCCGAGGCCAGCACTTGGGTGAATCCCTCGACGCCGAACTTCGATACGGCATAGGCACCCCAGCGAGGCTTTCCGATCCGACCGACGGTGCTGCTGACGTTGATGATGGACGCGCCGCGTTGCCGTTTGAAGTGTGGGATGAGAGGGCGGGTGAGATAGAACAGGCTCGAGGTATTGACCTTCAAGACGTCGTCCCACGTCGCGACGTCGAGCTCGTCGAGGGTCACGCGCTTTCCCACGATGCTCGCATTGTTGATGAGCACGTTGAGATTCGGAAACGCCGCGACCGCCGCCGCCGCCACGGCCTCGGCTTGTTCCGGGTCCGCCAGATCCGCCGCGAGAAACGAGACCCTCCCTTTGACCTCGAGCTCAAAAGCCGTTGCCTCGAGCTCGTCCGCATCACGAGCACAAAGAAAGACCGACGCGCCTTCGTCCAGAAACACGCTCGCGATCCCTTTGCCGATGCCCTTATTGGATCCGGTGATGAGCGCTGTCTTTCCTTCGAGTCGCTTCGTCATGAGTTCGAAATTCCCTTACTTCTTCTGATCGATGAGCTTTCTGAGGGTGGCAACTTCTTGGTCGAGCTTTTTCTGCTTCCCCGAGATCATTCCCACATAGGCGAAGAGCAAGATCCAAGTGACGGTATAGGCGGCGAAGAGATAGCTCACGCGAGCTCTAGCTCCTTTGCGAGTTTTTCGACCTGGCGCTCGGACGCCTCGACGGCGAGGCGTCTGTCCATGAGCCAAAGATAGAGGAGGGTGAACGCCGCGAGAGTGAGCATGAAGGTCTGCGCCATGGCGGGCGCGAGTCCCGATCCGTCCCCGCCACCCACCACGGGCTGCGGATGCTGAGTCCGGAAAATGCGGATCGTCATGAACACGAACGGTACGTTGACGAAGGCGATGATGGTGGACACCGCGGCGAGATTGGCTCGTTTGGATTCGTCGGGAATGTATCGACGCAGCATCAAGATCGCGACGTACATCAGCCAGCAGATCAACGCCGACGTGAGCCTGGGATCCCAGGTCCAGTAGATGCCCCACACCGGCTTGGCCCAAATCGGTCCGGTGGTGATACCGATGGTCATGAACAAGACGCCAATCTCGGTCGACGCGAGAGAGACGGCATCGAAGCTCTTCCCGCGTTTCCAGAGATAGATCGCGCTCGCCACGAAAGAGACCATCAGCGCGACTCCGGCGACCCACCACGCCGAGATGTGAAAATAGAAGATCCGCTGTACGTCCCCCATCGTTCGCTCCGTGGGGGCGTAGAGAAAAATGGCTCCCAGCGACGCGGCCATGAAGACGAAGCACGTCCAGGCGAGGAGGCGAGAATATATGGCGTTCATGCAGGTCGAGGTTTACAAGCGCGCGAATTATACAATAAGTGCAAATGCTCGCCCGCCTTTCGCAACGACATCCAGGAGCTGAGCGCCGAAGCCCGTGGCGAACGTAGCACCTGACGGCTCTTCGCGGAGCTCGCGAATCACGGTGGTGTTCTCTTGCCTCGGCCACCTCTTTATTCATCTATGCACGGCGTTTTACTTCGTCATCGTGCTCTCTCTCGAACGGGAGTGGCATCTCCCCTATCACGAGCTCATCGAGCTATGGACTCTGGGCTCGCTGCTCGTGGGTGTCGCGGCCCTACCGGCGGGACTGCTGAGTGATCGCGTCGGCGCATCGCTCATGATGGTCGTCTTCTTCGTCGGGATGGGCGGCGCTTCGATTGCCGCGGGATTGGTCGGATCGCCGACGAGCTTGATGGTGGCCCTCGCGGGTATCGGGCTGTTCGCCTCCATCTATCACCCGGTCGGGATCCCGTGGCTGGTGAGGCACACGAGCGAGAGTCCTGGAAAAGTGCTCGGGTTCAACGGCGTATTCGGTGCGATGGGCTCTGCCTTATCCGGATTGGTTGCCGGGGCGCTCATCGACTTGGCGGGCTGGCGTGCGGCCTTCATCGTCCCCGGGACCTTTTGCGCGGCGACCGGGGTGGCGCTCTTGGTGCTCACGGCGAAGGCGTCCGGGAAAGGCGAGTCCCGACAGCGGCCCGAGTCCGCATCCGACGGCGAGCCCCGCTCCACTCGGGTCTTGCCCATTCTCCTCGTCACAATGTTCATCGCGGGCTTGATCTTTCATACGACCCAAGTGTCCCTCCCGAAGTTCTTCGAGCAAAGGCAGGCGGGGCTTTTCGGCGATGGCGCGTTCGGCGTCGGGGTGATGATTGCCATCGTCTACGCGCTCGCGGGCGTGATGCAGATTCTCGGCGGGCACTTCGCCGACCGATTCCCCTTGAAATGGGTCTATGTCGGGTCGATCTTTCTGCAGGCGCCGACATTGTGGGTTGCGTCCAGCCTGTTCGGGCTGCCGCTGGTCCTCGTCGCCACCATGATGGTGATGGCCAATGCGAGTGCGCTTCCGGCCGAGAACCTTCTCCTGGCCCGTCACACGCCGCGCCATCGCCACGGACTCGTGTTTGGTCTGAAGTTCGTGCTGAGCTTCGGCGCCGCTCCCCTCGCGGTCGAGCTCGTCTCGACGCTGACTCGACGTTCTGGCGGGCTCTCGTCCGTCTACACGCTTCTAGCCGGGCTCGCCTTCGCCGCGTTCGTGCTGGCCGTCTGTTTGCCGGGACGTCGTCAGGAATCCGTCGCCGCGTGAGGGTGCGACGTCTTGTCGAATGTCAGGGGAAGGTCGAGCCACAAGACGCTGCCCCGCCCGAGTACGCTTCGCGCCCCGATCTCTCCACCCATCGCTCGAGCCAACTGATCGCACAGCGCCAGGCCCAACCCCGCGCCGGTAAAGCGGCGTGCATGCGAGTCGTCTTGCTGAGAAAACGGTGTGAAGAGCGCCCGCATGCTCTCGGGAGACATCCCGATCCCGGAATCCGCCACTTCGATACGAACGCCCGCAGGCGTGCTCTCGCCGGGGTGAGGCCCCACGGTGATCCGCACGAAGCCGGCATGGGTAAACTTGATCGCGTTTCCCACGATGTTGGTGAGCACCTGCCTGAGCCGGTTCGGATCGCCTATCCCGCGTGTTTGGGTCGTCTCGTCTATGTTCGCCGAAAGGTCGATGTTCTTTTCGAGGGCGGCCGCCGAGAACAACGCCACGACCTCGTCTATGACGATGCGGAGGTCGAAGGCAATGTCGAGCAAGACGATGTCACCGGCCTCGGACTTCGAGAACTCGAGGATGTCACTCAGGATATTGGTGAGCGCCGTACCGGATTCAATCGCGAGCTCGACATAGCGCCGTTGTTTCTCATCGAGATCGCTCGACAGCAGTAGTCGGTTCAAGCCCAGAACCCCGTTCATCGGCGTCCGAAGCTCGTGACTCAT
>JAJCXL010000480.1 GCA_029263435.1 Acidobacteriota bacterium
TGTCGGCGACCCGCAATCGCTGGTCGACGTCTTCGCCGAGATACCCGGAGGCAACAGCTTCAGCGGCTTCTCCCATCCGGACTTTCTCGACTACCGCGAGCGCAACGAGGCGCTCGAGGACATGGCGGCCTTCACCGCCCGGAGCCTGCCACTCGGCACCGATGGACGCGGCGAGCTCGTGCGCGTGCAGTTCAGCTCGACCCACTACTTCGATCTCATCGAGGTGCAGGCAAGGACCGGTCGCACTTTCTTGGCGGAAGACGGCGCTAGAGGCAGCGGCGGTGCGGTGGCCGTCGTCAGCCAAGGCTTTTGGCAGCGGCGCACCGGTAGCGATCCGTCCTTCGTCGGCAAGACACTCGTCTTGAACGAGACACCGTTCACGGTCATAGGAATCGCGCCCCCGGGATTCGAAGGTACTTTCATCGGTTTCCCGATGGAGGTCTGGGTCCCGCTCGCGGCGGGAGAACGAGTGATCGAAAATTTCGATCTGTCCGACCGCGCGTCCACCGACCTCGAAATGATCGGGCGGCTGCGACCGGATATGTCGGTCGCTCGTGCGCAAGCGGGGTTCGACCGCATCGTCCGAGAGCTCGAACAAGAGTATCCCCTCGAAGGTCAAGCGCGCGGCTTGGGCGTCGCGCCGACGACTGGAGTCGATCACTCCATGCGCTCCGGGGTGACGGCGTTTCTCGCTGCTCTGATGGTGACCACCGGCCTCGTGCTTCTCATCACGTGCCTCAATGTCGGCAACATGCTGCTCGCGCGCGCCGCCGGACGGGGGAAGGAAATGGCGATCCGACGGGCGATGGGTGCGGGACGCGCTCGACTCGTGAACCAGTTGATGACGGAGGTCGTCGTGCTGTTCGCGGCCGGTGCTTTCGTTGGGTTCTGGGTTGCTCAACAAGCCAACCAAGCTCTCATCCGCCTCGTCGCTGCTTCGGATTTGCCGTTGGGCTTCACCCTCCCGCTGGATTGGCGAGTGCTGTCCTTCACCGCGGCGGTAGCCCTCATCGCGGCGCTCGTTGCCGGCGTCTTTCCGGCACGAGAGGCGCTGAGAAACCATCCTGTCCACGCGATGCGCGCCGGCGCGACCCCGGACAACACGCAAAGGAGATGGCGCGATGGGTTCGTCGTCGTACAGATAGCGGGTACGGTCGTGCTCCTCGCCGGATCCGGACTTTTCGTGCGATCGCTGCGAGAAGGCCTGAGCGTCGATCCTGGATTCGACGCGGATCGGGTCGCGGTGACGACGGTGACTCTTCCTCAGGCCGACTACGACGCCGGACGCGGCCTGGTGTTCTACCGCGAGCTCATCGAGCGCGCGAAGGATGTTCCAGGGGTAGGCTCCGCGGCTCTGGCCACCGGACGTCCTATCGGGGTCAGCGTGAATCCAACGCGCATCGAGGTCCCGGGATTCGACGCTCCCAACGATAACGACGTTTGGGCCGATGCGAACCGAGTCGATGCGCATTACTTCGACACGGTCGGGATTTCGATCCTGCGCGGACGCGCGTTCGAGCCGGCTGACGACGCCGGCCCTCCGCTCGTCATCGTCAACGAAACGATGGCCCGGCTCTATTGGAGCGGCGAGGACCCTGTCGGCGCTACGTTCATCGCTGATGGAGAGCGCGTGCGGGTCGTCGGCGTGGCGCGAGACAGCCGGACGTTGATCCAGGACCCGTCCCCCGCGCCTCTCATGTATCTGCTCTTACCCCAGACCTATCAAGCTCGATTCCAGTTGCTCATTCGCAGCGAGGGGGATCCTCTCGAGCTTCGCGCCCCGATTCAGGAGGTCCTGAATCGACTCGATGCGACGCTCCCGCCTATTGACCTCACCACCCCCCGCGAGACGATGAACGACTCTCTACTGCCGCAACGAGTGGCCGCCTCCGTCACGTCGGTGCTCGGTGGGCTGGCTTTGCTGCTGGCGGTTTTGGGGATTTACGGCGTGGTCTCCCACAGCGTGAGCCGTCGAACGAAAGAGCTCGGGCGACGGATGGCCATCGGCGGGAGCGCGAGCGACGTCGTCCGGCTCGTCATGTTCTCCGGCCTGCGGTTGTTCGGACTCGGCGCATTCATCGGTGGCGTAGCCGCGCTCGGCTTGACCCCGCTGGCGGGACGATTCCTTCTCGGCGTGCCGCCGTCGGATCCCGTCACACTCGTCGGCGTCCTCGTCACCTTTCTCGCCGTCGCTGCGCTCGCAAGCTTCATTCCCGCCCGCCGCGCCACCGCCATCGACCCGACCACGACCCTGCGCTTCGACTAAGCGAACAGCCGCCTAACAGGGACCCGGTACATTTCTCTAGAGACCAGAGTCCAGCTAAACGATTGTAATTACAGGGCATGATCCCGCCGAACACGGCGAGAGAAATGGGACCTGGTCCCTTTATCAAGCTTTTCCTTGACCAAGTGCTGATTTTGCAGCATACTGCTAAATATTCAGCACACGTCCTGGAGCACGAGACCGATGAGCCATAAACCGAAGACGCGCTTGAGCGGCCGCGAGCGCCAAGTCATGGATATTCTCTACCGAGAAGGTAGCGCCACCGCGGCCGAAGTACGAGACCGCCTGCCGGATCCACCGAGCTATTCCGCGGTGCGCGCCACGCTCAGGATTTTGGAAGAGAAGGGCCAAGTCAGGCACGAGCCCGACGGCCCGCGCTACGTGTTTCGCCCCGCCGTCACCCGCGACAAAGCGAAGCGCACGGCGGTTCGCCACCTCGTCGAGACGTTTTTCGATGGCTCGGCCGAGCTCGCCGTGGCTACCCTCATCGATGACTCCGCCGCGAGTCTCGAGGCATCCGATTTCGAACGATTGCAACGACTCATCGACGAAGCGCGTCGGAGAGAAGACAAAGGAGACAAGTGATGGAGATCCTAGAGCTCGCGAGCGGTTCTTTCAGTGTCATGCTCGTCTTCAAGACGACGCTCCTTCTAGGCCTCGCTTTCGCTGCCACGGCACTTCTTCGAGAAAAGTCGGCGGCCGCGCGGCACTACGTATGGTCGATCACTTTCGTCAGTCTCCTCGCCCTGCCCGCGGCCGCCTATCTCGCCGCCGCGAGCTCCCACTGGCAGCTCGGAGTGCCGATTCTCGCGCCGCTCCCCGCCGCCACCTCGGTCGAGGCTCCCGCGCCCATTCCCGTTCGAGGGAGATCGCCGGTTGAGCCTCTACGAAGCGAGCTCCTCCCGGTGGTCGCGCCGCCGGCGGCGTCTGCCACCCGCTGGCCGCTCACAGGTTGGCAAACGTTGTGGCTCTTCGGGACCTCCATCATCGCGCTCCGGCTAGCGTTCGGTTTCACCGCCGGGGTGCGCGCAACGAGAAATGCGACTTTGGTGACCGATGCGTCTTGGAGCGACGCGCTCGCTAGAGCACGCACCGAGCTCGGCGTCTACCGCTCCGTGCAACTGCGTCGATCACCCGATAATCTCGTCCCGGTGACGCTCGGCGTGCTCCGTGCGACGATTCTCCTGCCAAGAGGCGCGGAGCACTACTCCGATGAGCGGACCCGCGCGGTCTTGCTCCACGAGCTTGCCCACATTCGCCGAAACGACTGCCTGACGCAGTGGCTTTGTCAGATCGCAAGCGCCACTCTTTGGTGGCACCCTCTCGTGTGGGTCGCCGGCCGCCAAATGCGAGCGTTGAGCGAGCGGGCGAGCGACGATCTCGTTCTATCCGCGGGGACGCCGGCCTCGACCTACGCGCATGATTTGCTGGATATGGCCAAGTCTCTCCAGCACGGAGCCCGCACGCCGCTCGCGAGCGTCTCCATGGCCCACCGCTCACGCCTCGAAGAGCGACTCCTCGCCATTCTCGACGACAGCCTCGACCGGCGAAGGCTCCCGACGCGACTCGCCGTCCCCGCGTTCGTTCTGGGCGCGGCCGTAGTCGCCACACTCTCTCTGGCGGCTCCGATCCGGGCGGTCTCAGCGGTAGCTCCCGAAGCGAGTGCCCAATCCATTCCGCCCAGGCCCACGGAGCCGACCGAGCAGACCGAGCCGCCGGAAGCCCCATCCGCTCCAGAACCAACGACCGAGGCCGCGGAGGCGGCGGCGCCAACGCAGCCAGAACAGGCTCGTCGAGAGGCCATCGAACGTGCCCGCGAAGCGCTAGTGGACGCCTTGGACGACGCGGACGCCGGCGTTCGCGAACAGACGCTCCACACTCTCGTTCGTATGCAGGACCCGCGTAGCATTCCTCACCTGAAGCAAGCGCTCATGAGCGACGACCCGGAGCTCCGGGCCGAGGCCGTTTGGGGCTTGGGCGTCATGCGCGCCGATGGAGCGGCCGAGGCGGTCGCACCCTTGTTGGCGGATGACGACGAAGAGGTACGATCGCAAGCGGCGTGGAGCTTGGGCATGCTCCGAGATCGCACCGCCGTCGACGGACTTCTTGCCGCGCTGCGAGATTCTGACAGCGAAGTCCGCTCGCAGGCCGCGTGGGCACTCGGGATGATCCGAGACGAGCGCGCGGCGAACGGCTTGGGCGATGCCCTCGACGACGCTACGGACGCCGAAGTCGGCGAGCAAGCCGTGTGGGCGCTCGGCATGCTGCGCTCGCAAAGCAGTGTCGACCCCTTGATGCGCGCACTCCAGAGCCCCCATGCAGAGATCCGGGGGCAAGCGGCTTGGGCGCTCGGCATGATTCGCAGCCATCGCGCCGTCGACGCCTTGATAGCAGCGACGAAGGACGACGACAACGAGGTCCGAGAGCAAGCGCTCTGGGCGCTGGGGCGGCTGGCGAGCGATAGAGATGACGACGACCCGGACTTCGACATGGAGATGAATATGGACTTGGACCTGACCGGCCTCGACGTCGACGTCAAGGTCGACCCCGATCCGAATCCGAATCCGAATCCGAATCCGAATCCGAATCCGAGGCCGCGTACACGTCCGGACGCGCGAGGCGCCGACCTCTAGAACTCTCATCGTCTTTTCGTACGTGTTGCGGTCGACGGAGCGCCGCGATACTTTCTGCCCGGATGGCGAACGACGGTGCTCGGGCGACGGGGTGGAGGCTCGTCCTCGTCGCGAGCGCCGGGATTGTAGCGCTCGACCTCTTGAACCTACTCGTTGCGCGAGCGGTGTTCATCGGCTCGGCGAACGCGAGCGGATTCTTCGCACGCGCATCCGTACTCGCCGTGCTCCTGTTCATGTATCACCGCTCACGGGCCAATCGTGACTTTTTTCACCTCGTTTTGGGCGCGCTACTCTTCGCGTCGCTCTATCAGTTTCGATTCGCCGAAGGCCGCCGAGCGGGCGACGGTTTTTTCTACTACGCCTATGTGCAGTCGCTGTGGAAAGACGGCGACCTGGACTTCGCCAACGAGTACGAGCAATACGGGATCGCCGACTACCCTTCTGTCTCGGTACCGACTTCGACCGGCAAGAGACCCAATAATTTCTCGGTAGGCCCGGCCTTGCTCTGGTCACCGTTTTTCGTTGTCGGAGAGATCTACGCTCGCACCCTCGCGCGGGGGGATCCTAGCGTCGACCTCACCGGAAGCGGCCCCATCCATCAACGCGCGGTGGCCTTGGCGACTCTTCTCTACGGCTTCGCTGCGGTCGTGCTCGTCTACTCGCTCCTCAAGCGCTACTTCCGCCCGGAGAGTGCTTTCGCGGGGTCAGCGCTCATGTGGCTCGCGACCCCGCTCCACTGGTACATGCTCTATCAGCCGACGATGAGCCACGCGCTGTCCACGTTCATGGCGGCGTGGTTCGTCTGGTACTGGGACCACAGCCGTACGACGCTTGCACCATCGAGGGCGCTCGTTCTCGGCCTCATAGGAGGACTCACCGTCGTCGTGCGGTGGCAAAACGCTCTCATCTTTCTGCTTCCTGCCTACGACCTCGCGCGTCTGGCGGCACCCGGTCTTCGCGAGCGAGACATGCGTCGTGTCGTCGTCACGACGATGGTCCCGGGAATGTGGCTCACCGCGGGCGCTCTCATCACGGTGTTGCCGCAGCTCATCGCGTGGCGGTCGATCTTCGGGGTTTTCCTCTTGTCGGACCCACCGCAAGGACCCAACTACTTGCGTCTCTTGCGTCCGTTCGCGTGGGAGACGTTGTTCTCGTCGCGGCACGGACTGCTGTCCTGGACGCCTGTCACGTGGCTCGGCTTCGTCGGGTTCTTACCTCTGCTCCGGCGGCGCTTGCCAAACGCGGAAGCTCTCCCCGCGGGCGCGCTTTTTACCGTGCTCGCGATCATGACCTACGTGAACATGTGTGTCGGGGATTGGTGGGGCGGAGGCTCCTTCGGTGCGCGTCGCTTCGATGCGGCCTTGCCGTTCTTCGCTTTCGGTATCGCGGCCTCCTTCGTCGTTCTCCGCGACCTCGTCCGACGCTACCCGGGCCCCGTCGTCACGCTCGCTCTGGTGGGACTCGTCTCCTGGAACTTACTTCTGACCGAACAGTACCGCCGGTTCTGGATCCCGCCGGACGATACGGTCTCGTTCCCCGAAGTGGTTCACGGACAAGCCAGGTTGGTCTCCGAGAAGCTCGGCTCACCGTGGAGCTGGCCCGCGAACTGGCTCTTCGCCCTTCGCTATCAAACGAGAGCAGAAAAGTACGACCTTCTCGTCGGACGCTACCTCTTCTATCGCAACAACAACTTGGGTGGCCTCATCGATCTGGGTGAAGACGACGGAGCGTTCATAGGCGACGGTTGGCGGAGGCCCGAGCAGCGCGAAGGCACCTGGGTCCGCCAGATCCGAGGTGGTGAAGCACGTTTGTTCGTCCCTCTCGAATCGGCCCAGCCTCTTGGAGTGACTTTACACGTTTCGTCGCGACCCGACCCGTTCGCCGTCCATGTCGAGATCAACGGCAGAGAGGTGGCAAGATTCCTCGCCGAGCCCGGCCTCACCCCTCACGCCTTCGAGGTCCGCGAAGAGCTGCTTCGCCCGGGTATCAACTTTCTCGATATACGGCTGGACAAGGCTTCCGACGACGCGTTCTTGCTCGTGGACCGAGTCCAGTTCGAGAGAAGAATAGATTCACCGGGCAGGTAGCATTAACATGACGCACGTGCATGGTCGTAGCTTCTGGTGCAAGCCCGTCGGCGGGATGCTCATGCTCGCGCTCATCGGGTGCGAGGCGAGACCGGTCGATTCCCCAGCCGTTCCATCGGGAGTGCCTTTCGGTACCTTCCGTGCCGTCTCCAATCCGTTGTTCGGCGACGCCGGCGCCCAGCCGAATGCGTGGGCCGATATCGACAACGACGGCGACCTCGATCTATTCGTGGGCATGCGCGGGCAGCTCAATCGTATGTACCGGAACGACGGCGCTTCGTTCACCGATATCGCGGCCGAGGTGGGACTCGCCGATCCCGAGGACACGAGAGTCGCCGCGTTCGGCGACTTCGACGCGGACGGACATCTCGACCTCTATGTCGGCTTCACGCTCAGAGACGGCGTTGGCAATCGACTCTATCGAAACACCGGTGACGGCGCGCACTTCGAGGACGTTGGAGCCGATCTAGGCGTCGACCTCATCGGGAACACGCGGCAGACGTCCTGGATCGACTATGACAGCGACCAGGATGTGGATCTCTTCATTGCGTTTAGGGAGCAACCGAACCGCTTGTTTCGAAATGATGGAGCAAGCTTCACCGACGTGTCGGAGTCGGTCGGGATCGACGACCCGAGAAAGACCGTGGGCGTGGCATGGTTCGACGCGGACGAGGACGGAGACCTGGACGTTTTCGTCACGAATCAAAACGGGGACGCCGACGGCATGTTCTTGAACCGGGTCACCGACAACGGTCGGTTTCACGACGTCGCGCCGGAGTGGGCGATGGACGGCGGCCCACGCACCGAGGAGTATGGCGGGGTCGGTCCGGCCATTACCGACTACGACAACGACGGAGACCTCGACCTCTTCGTGGCGATGTACGGTCCGGACTTCTTGTATCGGCACGACGACGACCATCGCTACGTTGAGCTCGGACGAGGGAGCGTCATCGGGCAGGACTACCACTCGACCTCGGCGGCCTGGGGAGACGTCGACAACGACGGCTGGCTAGACCTGTTCGTCATCTCCTATTTACGAGACGAGGCGGAAGTACCGGACCATTTGTTCCGCAATGTGGAAGGACATTTCACCGACGAGACACCGGCCATCATTCTCGAGCGCGGCGGCAGCCACGGCGTACAGTGGGCCGACTATGACGGCGATGGCGATATCGACCTGTCTCTCGCGAACAACCACCCGGACGCGGGCCACCCGCTCTACGAGAACCTTCTCGACGACGCGGCGGCTCGACGCTCGATCCAGGTGTGGGTAAAAGACGCCGACGGACACCACACGTTGCCGGGAGCCGAGATTCGACTGTTCGCGTCGCCGAGTGGGGAGCTTCTTGGCACCCGGTTGGTCGATACGGGCGGAGGCTACTGCTCGCAGAGCGTGGTGCCGGTTCATTTCGGCCTCCCCGAGGGTGTCTCGAGGGTGGACGTCGAGCTCACGGTGATGTCCCCAGACGGGCGAAGAATGAGCCGACGCGAGTCAGTCCCCGCCGGCAGCATCGTCGAGCTCCGCGCCGATCCGCGTTAGGGTCTCGTCCATGCCCGAACGTTTGACGGGACTCGCGCGCGAGCTGGGTGCCGTGCGGCAAGGCATGATTGCGATCGGCGGGATCGTCGGCGTCGGTCTGTTTCTCGGAAGCGGCGCGACCATCGGACTCGCCGGCCCCGCCGTCATCATCGCTTACCTCCTCGCAGCCGTGGTGGCCATCCCGCTCGGGCTGGTGATCGCTGAGATGGCGACCGTCCATCCGGTGGCCGGCGCGTTCGGCAAGTATGCCGACATCTATGTCGGCCGGTGGCTGGGTTTCGCGACCCGACTCTCTTATTGGTTCGCGGAGATGTTCGCGATCGGAGCCATGGTCACCGCGGTCGCGGTCTATCTCGGGTTCTGGTTTCCGGACACTCCGGGCGCCGTGTTCATCGTCGGCGCGGCCGTCATCGCGGTGGCATTGAACACCCAAGGCGTCGGGCGCTTCGGACTCCTCGAGTCCGGCTTTTCCACCATCAAGGTCGGAGCAATTCTCGTTTTCGTCGTGCTCGGTGCCGCGCTCATTCTCGGCGGCGGAACGAACGCTTGGGGGAACCTCCTCGACCACGGCGGCATCTTGCCCAACGGTCTCTCCGGGATCGTATTGTCATTGACGCTCGTCGTCGCGAGCTTTCTCGGGGTCGAAGCGGTGGCGGTGACGGCCGCGGAAGCGGAGCGACCCGAACGGAGCGTGCCTCGCGCGGTCCTGGGCCTCGTCGGCACTCTCTGTGTTCTCTACGTCGCTTCGATGTTCGTCATCGTGTCGGTGTTACCGTGGACCGAGGTCGCGGAGGCGGACGGGAGCCTGTCGACCAGCCCTTTCGTCACCGTCTTCGCGCGATCGGGGGTCCCATACTCCGCGGACCTGATGAACCTCGTCGTGGTCTCGGCAGCGTTGACCGGGGCCGTGAGTCACCTCTACCTGTCGAGCCGGGTGCTGCACTCTCTCGCCGAGGAAGGCTATGCGCCGCAATCCCTCGCGACGGTGGACGATCGAGGGGTCCCCATGCGGGCGCTTGCGGGCTCGACCGTCGGCTTGGCTCTCGCGGCGGCCCTCGCCTCTTTCGGTACTCGCGCTTTTCTACCGCTTTACGGCACGGGCGTGGTCGCGCTTTTGGCGATTTGGCTGACCATCTTCTACTGCCATTTTCGGTTTCGCCGCGCGCTCTCGGCGACGGATCTGGCCGCTCTTCCCATCCGAGTGCCGGCCCACCCTTGGCCTTCTCTCGCCGCGTCAGCCGTTATCATTGTAGCTATCGGTGCGACCCCATGGGTCCCGGGACTCCAATGGACGGTGCCCACCTTCGCGGCCTGGCTGGCTCTCCTCGCCGTCGTCTACCGGCTCGGCGGATGGAGAGAAAAGGCTCGAGCGAGCGCCCACCGCTCATCCTGACGGGCAGCGCTCGCCGGCTAGTTGACGCTCGCGTTACAGGCTCCTTGCGACAGGCGAAAGCCGGAGTCACAGTCCCATGCGTTTCCTGAATAGTTGATGTGAGCGTTATCCGGAACCGAGAATGCCACACACGAAAGAGCGTCCTTTCGAAAACCACGGTGGCAGTCCCAATCGTCGCCCGAATATTTAAGGAATCCGTTCAGTGGGACAACGACCGCCACGCATGCGGCACCGTCTCGCCGAAACCCGTGATCGCACTCCCAGTCCGTGCCGGATCCCCTCAGGTGAGCGCCGCGAGGAATGACTACCGGAAGGCACGTGTCGCCGCGAGCCACGAATCCCCTGCCGCACTTCCAACCATCGCCTCTAGAATTCAGAAACGCGTTGTCGGGAATATCGACCATTCGGCATGATTCGCCGCTCTTTTCGTAGCCGCGGTCGCAAACCCATCGGTTGCCGCTAGAATCGATAAATGCGTGCTCCGGGACGACGACGAGAGCGCACCCCGAGTCCACGAGCCGGTAACCGCGCTCGCACTCGAAGCGGTCCCCGGAATAGTCCAAGAAAGCGTTCGCAGGTAACGTGACGGCAACGCAGGACTCGCCGATCTTCTGGAAGCCTCGAGTGCAAGTCCAATCGTGGCCGTTGGCACTCAGTCGCGCATCGGCCGGGACATCGACGGGCGCACATTGATCACCGAGCTCGCGATATCCGTGAGCACATCGCCAGCCATCACCGAGCGGACTCAAGAATGCATGAGCAGGGATCTCAATCGCAGCGCAGGTGGCTCCGACGCGCTCGTAGCCGCGGTCGCATTCCCAGCCGAGGTAACCCCGCTTCGCGTGGGCATTCGTGGGCGGCGTCGGCGCGATGTCTTGGGACCAGCCCAACAGCGGGGTCATCGATAGCAAGATCACGAAACTCAGAGAAGTCTTCGTCATTTCCATCATTCTTTCTCTCTCTCGGTAGCGAGTCGCGAGTCGCGAGAGCGCGCTCGTGATCCGAAAGGATCCACAACACCCGAGGAGGCGACGCTTTCGGATGAAATCCCAGGCCGCATCAGGCATCCTCGAAGCAACGAGAGAGGTTCGGGAGGGGTGTCCGTGTCGCCACTATCCGTTAATTAACTTCCCGTGTCAAGCTCATCATTGACTAAGAGGAGTTAATTAACTATAGTTACCTCATGGCCGCGACCCGTACTCCGGGCAGCTCGCGGTGAGCGAAGCTCGATCCCGTCGGAGGGCGTAACGGTGGACGCCAATCCGGTCAGAGCTGTTGGACGACGGCGCGCCGGACGCAGTCGGTCGCGACGAAAGACGCGGCCCTCGACTTCACCGAACTAACCCGCCTAGCGGGGACGCCTTGTTGACATCCTGGCCAATCTCGGCCGGACGATCCCGTCGCCTCCTCTGAGCCGTACCAGAGAGAGGGTGCATGCCAGATCCACAGCCCGCCAACACGGCGAGGTCGTCTCATCGAGCAACCGCAGTCATCTATTGCGAAGCGAACTTCGGGGCCGCCGACGGCAAGACTGCTAACGGGCTCGTGCGTCACTCGGAACGCTACGAGATTCTGTCAGTCATCGACAGTGAGAAAGCCGGCCTCGATGCAGGGGAAGTTCTCGGTGAGACGCATTGCGGCATCCCGATTTGCCGCGACCTCGCCGACGCGCTGTCCCAGGCCGGGGCTACCCCCGACTTCTTCATCTTCGGTATGGCGCCGGCAAGCGGCATGCTTTCGACCCATCAACGTAGTGTCGTGCTCAACGCCGTCAGTCTCGGGCTCAACATCGTCAACGGGCTGCATGAATTCTTGAACGACGACCCGGAGTTCGCCGCGGCGAGCGCGTTGATGAACGTGAAAATCCGAGATGTCCGGAAACCCCGCGCCAAGAAAGACCTCCGGATGTTCAGCGATAGCATCCGCCGGGTGACGTGCCCGCGAATCGCAGTGCTTGGTACCGACTGTGCGATCGGCAAGCGCACCACGGCCGCCATCCTGACGCGAGCGCTCGTCGAACGAGGTATCAACGCGGTGATGGTCGGTACGGGTCAAACCAGCCTCATCCAGGGCGCTCGCTACGGGGTGGTGCTCGACGCGATCCCGTCGCAGTTCTGCGCCGGCGAGCTCGAAGCCACCATCGTTGAAGCGTTCGACGTCGAAGACCCCGATGTGATCATCGTCGAAGGGCAGTCTGCGTTGAGCCATCCGGCGTTCTCCTCCTCGTCTTTCGTCCTTCGTGGCAGCCGACCGGATGGGGTCGTATTGCAGCACGCACCGGCGCGCGCCCACCGTTGCGATTTCAAACATATGCCGATGCCGTTGCCGGCAACCGAGATCGCTCTCATTCAGGTTTTTTCCAACACCAAGGTCATCGGAGTCACCATCAATCACGAGAACATGACCTACGACGAGGTGAGTGCCGCGATACGGTCGCTCGCGGACG